>NZ_JBREBQ010000017.1:0-74044 GCF_052906625.1 Geobacillus sp. CCR
TTTTACTCGTCGCTTGATTCAGTTCTGGATGATCCAACAGCCAATTCGCAAACTCTGTGTTCACTTCTGTCATCCGTTCATACATTTCCTGTTTGACTTTCGTTGGGTTGTGCAGTTCCAGCCTTAGTGTGATCGTCGGCATGGGTTCACCCCCTTTTCTTTTGAGATTCCACATAATGTTTGATGGTTTCGCTTGATCCATTCCCTGCTGTACTCACGAAGAAAGAGCGTGTCCAAAGACTTGGCAGATGAGACAAGTGTTGAAATTCTTCCCTTCATCGTCGGGAAGTCACTCCTTTCACTTTTGCCATCATATCTGATGGAGAATCAGAAGGGAGGCCATTCAAGAACAAATGACAATGATCAGGCATCACTTCCATCGCAAGGATGACCCCATCATTCTCTTGGCAAATTTCTTCTACTAACTGCCTGAATCGCTCTTCCACTTTGTTCACTAACACGTTTCTTCGATAACGCGGGCAAAAAACAAAATGATAGTGAATCAACGATACAGTTGTTTTCGTTCTTCGATATTTTTGTTCCATATTATTAATTGTATCAGTTTAATGGTCATACTCAAACAATTAAAGATAAAAAATGGTTGCTCTAAGCAATCCCATGAAGAGATTACCGAGCAACGCCGTCTTTCATCCCACGATTCAAACCGTGGGCTTTCAGACGGCATTTTCTGTAACAAAATGATACCGTCTAAAAACCGCTAAGAGCTCACGCTGGCGGCTACGGGCCGGTTGCCAGCAACGCGGCGTTCGGTCCGGCCGGCACGTTGATCGGCTTCCCAAGCGGATACGGGCCAAGAGTCGATAACCCGCTCGATTCGAATGTGACGTCAAGCAGCCCAAACTCTTTCGCCGTCAGCAGCACGGCCTCCGCCATGCTCGCCGCTTCTTCCGCGCTTGGTCGAGCGGACAAATGAAGCCGGACCGTAGCATGGCGCGCATCGACATCGACCGAATCAACTTCCACCCCTGGTGGAATGGCCGGCTCAAGCCCGTGGATCGTCGATTTTTTCATCTGCTGCAGCGCCTCAGGAAACGAGCGGGCGCTGCCTAGCGCCGGGATGAGCACCGGATAGCCGAAGGAGGAGGAGCGGTTTTGATAATACATTCGCTTCTGCTCATTGATTTTTGTCGTTTTTAGACGACCCAACACTGGCAAATCGAGCCCCTCCTCCTCCCCAGTGAAAAAGCGGATGCTTCGCCCGCCCATCTGCCGCACTGTTTCCATGACCGCGTCGAAAAAGAGGCGCTGTTCCTCATGGCTGGCGGCAAACACGCGATGGCTCGCTGGAACGCGAACAACCCATACGCGCCCATCGCCTGCCGCCGGGGCCATCTTCACACCGTCGAGCCACGCGGACGCCTCACGCAACGGGGAACGGGCAAGCTCACCGAGCGCCGCGGACAGCCGTTCTTTCGGCGCAAAACGGCCAGGAAGGGGAACAACCACTGGCACCACTTGGCCGATTCGCTCATCGGGCAAGGCAATCACCACTGCATTCGCCGGTTCGCTGGCGGCCATCATCGCTTTTGGGTGAGAGGAAGCGCCATCCGCCTCTAGCGTCTGAACAGGGGATGAGGAAGCCTCGTTTTTGTCCGAACGTGTTGGAACGATAAAATGCGGACCGGCATAAACCGCCAATGCAAGCACGGCCGCCGATGCAACCGCTGGGAGCCAACGCCGCTTCCAGCGCGCCATCCGCTGAGCGCGCACCAGCCGGACATACACTTCTTCTTTCGTGCGCCGGTCTTTGATGACGGGCAACTGTTCAAGGCCATGTTCAATGCATCGCTCATTCCAATTGAGCTTTTTCACACCGCCACCCCTCCTGTTTTGCCTCTTCCTCCATATATTGCTTGAGCGCCTTTAGTGCGCGGTGCTGCGTTGTTTTCACTTTACTTTCCGTCCAGCCGAGCGCTTCCGCCGTTTCCGCGATCGACAGCGACTGGATGAATCGAAGGACGAGCACAAGCCGCTGATCAACCGTGCAGCGCGCCAAACCACGGTACATAAGCTGAATTTCCTCTTTTTGAATCGCCATTTCCTCAGGAATCGGCTCGTCGGCGCCGATTTGTTCCTCGCTCCATTCCGCCGAACCAGCCCATTGGCGTCGGCGTTTTTGCTTGCGAAAAAAATCAATGGCCACATGGCGCGCAATGGACAGCAGCCACGTTTTTTCGCTGCACTGCCCTTTAAATCGTTTGTATGAGCGCAGCACTCTGACGTACACTTCCTGAACCAAATCTTCGGCCTGCTCTCGATTCCGCACCATGTAGAATAAAAAATTAAACAAATCATGATGGTACTTTTCATACAACTGTTCAAAGACGGGGTCCATCGCTTCTCTCCCCCTATCTCCTCCATGGACCACGACAAAAAAATCCCATTATCTTCATGATAACGGGTCCGAGCGAAAAAGGGAATGATTTTTTCACCAAAAGCAGCCGGCTTTTACCACTCGACGTGCAGTGGAAAAAAGAGAGAGCCGGCTTGCTTTTTGATTTCACGTTCGCCATCTGGATCATAACTGACAAGCACCGACGTCGCCGGGCCGCCGGAGGAAAAGAGCGGAAGCGGGCATGCGCAGGCCCGCCCTTGGCGGCCGTTAGCGGCTAACAGCTGTGTCCATTCGTAATAAATACCTTTCGAGCCGATGGGAATCAATTCGTAAATGTATGGTGTGCGGAGAAGCGCGGCAAACAGCGGAAGCGGCGCAACCCATTCCGGATGCGAAAGCACGGCCGAGCCGACGAGAGGACGGCCGATGACGGCAAACTTCGCCTCTTCGGGTGTGATGCCGATTCGTTTCCGTTCGTTGGCCACCGTCCCGATGGCCGTCACTCCAAGCGCCGACTGCACGGTGGGAAAATTCGATTCCGTGCTGCCGGTGATCGGGAGATCGATCCCCAGCTCGCGGCACGTTCTCCTGACACCGCGGCAAAGAGCTTCCCACCGGTCATCAGCGATGAAGTTTTGCAGCACGACGACCCTCGCTTCCGCTCCGACGCTCAACAGCTCCATCAAGGCAACGCGGGCGGAAAAATACGCAACAACATCCACCGAGACGGACACCGCATCACCCGGCTTGTCCCCGACCGCCGCCGAACCGTCGGCCGCAACGGCGAGCTCCATGCCGTCGGCAAACGGAAGGAAAAGCACATCACGCATGCGGCGCCTCCACCCCCGCTTTCGCCGCCAACCGGACGACAACCGGCATGACGGCCAAAGCGATCAACACGTTGACCGCCGCGGCTGCCGAAAGCGGCGGAATGACGGCAAAAACAAACGGCCAGCCGAACGAAACGGCAAGCGGCAACGGCGCCAAAAACGCATTGCCGATGAAAAAGACGACAGCGCTGCCGATTTTCCATCCCCGCCGATGCAGCACGGCGAACAGGGCGCCAAGCCCCGCCATTTCAAGAGCGACAAACCAATGAACTGGGCCGAGCGGAAAACCGCCGATCAACGCCGAAACCAAATGCCCAAGCCCAGCGACCGCCGCTCCGGCGCGCGGGCCAAGAACCCCGGCGGCGACAAGCGCCGGTGCGCTGTCCAAAGCGATGCTGCCGACAAACGTCGGCAGCTTGATGAACGATCCGATCGCCGAAAGCGCCAAACAAACGGCCGTCCAAGCCAAGCGGCGGTTCATTGTTTCTCCTCCTTGTCGCGGAACACAATCGCGCTCCGTTCATACTCGATGTCCTTCACCCCTAAACGCGCGTTCACGACCCGGGCAGCGGCGAACAAATAATCGGACAGGCGGTTCATATATTTGAGCACAACATCGTTGATCGGCTCCGCTTTTTGCAAGGAAACGATGCACCGCTCCGCCCGTCTTGCCACCGTACGCGCCATATGGAGCGCCGCAGCCGCCTTGGAGCCGCCCGGCAAAATGAATTTTTGCAATGGCGGCGCTTCTTGCACGTGCGCATCAATGCGCTCTTCTAAAAATGTGACCATCGCCTCGGTCACCTTATACGGAAGCTTGCCGTTGACGATGGCCAGGTCGCCGCCGCAGTCAAACAGCTCGTGCTGGATTTTTTGCAGCTCAGCGCAAAGGTCGCGAAACCGTTCATCGCCGGCCAATAACGCAAGCGCCCATCCGATGAACGAATTCGCCTCGTCAATCGTTCCGTACGCCTCGACGCGCAAATGGTCTTTGTCCACGCGCCCGCCGACTAAACTCGTTTTCCCTTGGTCTCCTGTTCGCGTATACAATTTCACTGTTCCTCTCCCCCTTATTTCAATTGTTCCGCCAGTCCGCACCAAAGCCGGTCGACGCGGCAGCACAAGGAAGCTAGTCGCTGGTAGCACATTCCCACGGCGTCGCGCCAGCGCCGCTCTTGCGGATCAACCGGAACAACGCCTTGCGTCACATCGGTGCCGATCCAAACGACCGTGCGGTTAGGCGCTGCCGCTTCCCACCGCTGCCAAGCGCGGAAATAGGATTCCCACTCGTCTGGGTCCGGACGGGGGCGGATGGCGGCTTCCAACCCGTCAAAGACGACCGTTTTTGCCGTTTCGATGCCATCCGGCGGCCTATACGGCTCCACATAACCGTTATGCCATACAATATGAACCCCATCATTTATTCCATACCGTTCCCTCACCCATTTTCGTTTTCCTTGAAACGCACCACCGATAACGAAATGCACCGCTCTCCCCCTTTCCAACGCTCGATCGTCGATTCCAATGTATATCCGCCGGCAAATGGCACCTCCCATTCCCAAAACGAACGAGCATCGGGCGCATACTGCTCGAGCAGGAGGCGAATCGGGCCGCCATGGGTGATGACAGCCACATGACGGGCGCCCGCCCGCTCAGCGAAAGCAATCGTCTCCGCAAGCGCCTGTTTGATGCGCGCTTGAAAGTCGGCATAACGCTCCCCGCCGGGCGGCGCCGCAGAAAAGGGCGACGCAAGCCATTGGCGGTAGGCGGGCTCCGCTTCCAGCTCAGCAAACGTTTTTCCTTCCCAAGCGCCAAAGTGAAGCTCGCGCCAACGGCTGGTGCACCAATCTGCCCCGCGTCCGCCAAACAGCAAGGCGGCCGTTTCTCGACAGCGGTGAAGGTCGCTTGTAACCATGCAGTCGACCGGATACGGCCGCTCAAGCTGCAAGCGGCACAACCGATTGCGCTCCGCGGCCGCAAGCGGCGCGTCCGTCCAGCCGATATACGCCCGACGTCGGTTTTGTTCCGTCATCCCATGACGGATGAGTGTAAGAGCCAAATGACGCCCCATAGCACCGTCTCTCCTCCTTCGATCAGCGCGCCGAGCACATCACCGGTGATGCCGCCAAACTGTTTTTCCGCCCACGGCTTTGCCGCCGCCGCCAAAACGACAGCCGCTGCAGCCAGCGCCGCCCCTGTTTGCACCGAAATGGCGGTGGATGCACAAAGAAGCGAAAGCAATACAAAAGCGAGTCCAAGCGCCCAAATGGCATCACGCCATGAACTATATTCGCGAAGCGATGCAGCCATTCCTGTCGGCTTTGCCAGCTTGCCGACGGAAAGAAGCCAGGCAGCCCCGGCCCGCGACAACAGCGGAACGGCGGCGAACAGCGCCGGCGGAATGCCTGTCTGGAGCGATTCGTACAGAAACAGCCAACGAAATGACAACAAACAAATAAGCGACAACACCGCAAACGCGCCGACGCGCGGATCGGACATGATCTCTTGCCGCCGCTTGACGTCGCGGTACGAAAAAAACGCGTCGCTCACATCCATAAAGCCGTCAGCGTGCATCCCCCCGGCCATCCAAATGCCGAGCCAAAGAAGAAGAAGCGCCCAAACAAGCGGCGAGCTGAATGAAAACGTGGAAAAGAGTGCATACACTCCGGCCGAAAGCGCCCCGATCAGCGCCCCCGCAAGCGGCATACAGCGCACGAGCCAGCGGACATGGGCGGCGTTCCATGCGATCGAGCGCCGAATCGGGATCGTGGTAAACAGCTGCAGCGCCAACAACCATCCGTTCCATGCTTGCTTCATCCCGGCCACCGCCCTTTTTTCACGCGGAGAAGGCCGCATTCAACGACCGCGGCGGCCGCCGCTTCCGCGACCAACTGTTGGTGAAGCAAGCCAAGCGTTTTCATGTAGCGAAATGTGCCAGGATCATCCGGAACACCCCCGGCAAACAGCTCGTTCGATACAATCACGACCGCACGGCAGGCATCCGCCCACGCCCGCACTTCATCGAGCATGCGGCAAGCAACAGCTTGAGCGGTTGCGTCTGTTTTCCAATTTTCACCAAAGAACAGCTCGTGGGCGAGCCATGTGGTCAAGCAATCAAGCAGAACAACATCATCAGGGTGCAAGGAAGCGGCAATCTCCTGAGAAGAGAACGGGGCTTCCCACACTGTCCAATGCGCGGCCTGCGCCGCGCGCCGCTCTTGATGACGGCGGATGCGCTCCGTCATTTCTTCATCCATTGCCTGCGCGGTGGCGATATAGTGAAGCCGACCGCCGCGAGAAAGCCGGATGGCGCATATTTCCGCCGCTTCACTTTTTCCGCTGCGCGCGGCGCCGCTGACAAACACCATCATCCGCTCCACCTCGCAAGCGCTTCAAGAAGCCGATCGTTTTCCACCTGCGTTTTGACCGCAAGCCGCACGTAACGTCCGTCCAGTCCAGGAAAATTCATTGTATGCCGCGGGACGATTCCTTGCTGCAATAAATAGAAAAACAAATCCTCTGTCCGTCCGGAGAGCGGACGCAGCAAGTAAAAATTGACGACCGACGGCGAGACGGCATACCGGCCGGCCGGCAGCGACCGAAACACGCGCTCCCGCTCGGCGGCGATCCGTTCTTTCGTCCACTTGACAAACGATTCCATCGCCATGAAACGAAGCGCCAATTGTTGGGCGATGCAGTTTGTGCTCCATGGCGGCTGATGCGTTTTCAGCGAAGCGATCACCGCCTCGTCGGCAGCGACATAACCAAGGCGCACGCCGGCCAGATGATGAATTTTCGTCAACGATCGAAGCACAATGAGGCGCGGATAGCGATCCAGCCAACGCATGGCTGTAAATCCGCCGCGCCAAAACGGATAGAACGCCTCATCCACCACGATATACGTCCCCGCTTGGTCCGCTGCAGCGACGAGCGAGCGGAGATCACGCTCCGGCATCACGGTTCCGGTCGGATTGTTCGGATGACAGAAAAAAACCGCGTCGCATTCCGCCGCCCATGCCGCCGCTTGGTCAATGTCGTACGAAAAACCGCGGCTTTCCTCTGCCAGCAAAGACTTGACTTCGCATCCGTAAGCAAGGCAGGCGCGCCGATACTCGGAAAACGTCGGCTCCAAGATGCCGACGCGCCGGCCGGCAAGCAGCGCGGCCAACAAATAAATCGCCTCCGCTGCCCCGTTCGTCACCAGCACTTGTCCGGGTCGAATCTGCTCCTGCTTGGCAACGAGCTCCCTGAGCGCCTTCGCTTCCGAATCCGGATACTCACCGGCCCAGCGAATCCATTCCTCGCCGTTCGGCCAAGCCGACGGCGGCAGGCGATATGGGTTCGTATTGACGCTGAAATCAATGTATTCGTCTGGAGGGGCCAATCCGCATTGCTCATACAACGCGAGCGGATTCGCCCCATGCGCCGGCCAACGCAACGATCATCCCCCCGATCCATAGCAGCAATAACGTAAAGGCGAGCACCGTTCTGATCATGATGCCGACCGCCTGGCGAATATGAACCGAGCGCAGCGGAACATCGGGATCGCCGAGTGTCGGCCGCTCAGAGACGACGCCGCCATATGTATTCGTCCCGCCCAGCTGCACCCCAAGCAATCCAGCCATCGCCGCCTCGAGCCAGCCGCTGTTCGGGCTTGGGTGGCGGCGGGCATCGCGAAACAAGATCGACAGCGCCAAACGAAGGCGGCGGCCGCCGCAAACCAACACCATCACGAGCGCCGTCAGCCGCGCCGGAATGTAGTTGAGCGCATCGTCCAGCCGGGCGGCCGCCCAGCCAAATTCGCGATACGTTTCATTTTTATAGCCGAGCATCGAATCGCACGTGTTCACTGCCCGGTACAGCATGGCAAGCGGCGCGCCGCCCAAGGCTGCGTAAAAGAGCGGAGCCGTGATGCCGTCGCTCGTATTTTCCGCCACCGTTTCGACGCAGGCGCGGGTGATGCCGGCCTCATCGAGCCGCTCGGTGTCGCGGCCAACGATCATCGACAGCGCCCGCCGCGCCTCGGGAAGATTGCCCGCTTCAAGCGGCCGGCGCACATCCTCAGCCGCTTCAGCGAGGCTTTTGGTCGCAATGGTGGTGAAAATGAGCGCCGCCTCGATCGCCACCCCCACGTATACGGACAGCGCGTAGCCCACATAAACGACCAACGCCGATACCCCGTAAACAGCGGCCAACACGACCGCCACGGCCGCCGCCCCTTTCGCCCGCCGCTTTGTTCCTTGATTCCAGCGGCGGTCAAGCCACGCAATCAGCGTTCCCATCCCGCGCACAGGGTGCGGCAGCCAGCGCGGGTCGCCAAGCAGCGCATCCAACAGCAAAGCCAACGTCATTGCCAGCAAATGCGTCATCGCCGCCCCCTCCGCCGCTTGTAGCGGTCAAGCGCCTCGATCGTCGCTTCATACACGAGCCGACCGATCGCGCGCCCGAGTTCCGTCGCCGTTCCGGCATAGGCAAACGTCCGCCCGGTTTGCGTCGCCGCCACGGCGAGCGAATCGGTCGACGTGCCGGTGGCAAGCGTCCCTGTTTCCAGGTCGCAAACCGAACAGTCGGCGAGCGCTTTTACCTTCGCTTCCGTCGCTGTCATCATCGCCTGGACAAACGCCGCTTCCGTCAGCACTCCGTCAATGACAATCACCATATTGATCGTTCCCGGCCTTGCCGCAAGCGGCTTATGCTGCCACGCCCGAGCGGCATCAACCGCATTGCCGACGCCAGCGGTCGTCATGATTGCAACCGAAAACGCTTCCCCTTCTTTCTGAAGCCAAACGGCATCATGGACGTCAACCGCCGTCATCATGCCGATCGTTCGTTCCGGCGAAAACCCGTGCTGCTCCAAATAGCGGCGCATGTCTCCTTCCGCATCGCCGCAATCGTAATCCAACCCGACTTGGCGGTTGACAAAATGGGTCGCCCATTGAAACCCAGCGCCGATCAATGCCGAGGACAGGACGCGAAGCGGCTGGCAGGAGGCCAGAACAGCGGCGTCATCAAGAAAGGACAAACGCAGCCCGCCGGCCGACGATTCTTCTTGTTTCCCTTTCGGCACAAACGAAAACATCGGCTTTGCCGCCGCCGGATGAGCCAGACGCACAATCGGCGCGGCAAACACTTCCTCAAGCAGCGCCGGCGTCATCACATCTGTCGGCGTTCCAAGCGCCGCTGTTTTTCCTTCTTTTAACACAAGCACTCGGTCGCAATATAAGCTAGCGACGTTCATATCGTGAAAGACGGCGACGACCGTCAAATCGCGGGAGCGGGCAGCTTCCGCGAGCCGGTCCAAAAGCCGGACTTGGCCGCTCACATCCATATGGTTCGTCGGCTCATCCAGCAAGAGCAGCTGCGGCTTTTGGGCAAGCGCCCGCGCCAAATAGGCGCGCTGCCGCTCGCCGCCGCTTAGCCGCTCAAGCGGCTCATCGATTTTGTCAGCCAAGCCGACCGCACGAAGCGCTTCTTGAACCGCCGCTTCATCCTCTTTCGTCCACGTCGGAAACAAGCCGCGCTGATGGGCGTAGCGGCCGAGCGCCACCGTTTCTCTCACCGTATAGCCGGGCGCCGCCTCCGCCGTCTGCGGCAGGACAGCGGCAAACCGCGCCCATTGCTTCGCAGACAGCGCCAAAAGCGGCTGGCCATGAATCTTGATCTCACCGCTGGCAAGCGGAAGCTCTTTGCAAATGAGTTTCAGCAGCGTCGTTTTTCCGCTGCCGTTCGGCCCGACGATGCCAAACAGCTCCCCTTTTTCCACGGAAAACGTCACACGATCAAGCACTTGCTTTGGTCCATACCGATGCGATACGGCCCGCACCTCAAGCATCATCATCCCATCTTTCGCTTCATTTTTCGGAAAAACAAGACGGCAAATAGCGGGGCGCCGATCAGCGCGGTGATGACGCCGATCGGCAGTTCGCGCGGTTCAATGATCGTCCGCGCCGCCACATCGGCAAGCACAAGAAACGCACCGCCATACAAGAGAGACAGCGGCAGCAGCACCCGATAGTTTGGCCCGCACACAAGCCGAACCATATGCGGAACAACGAGCCCAACAAAACCGATCGTCCCGGACACCGACACCGCCGCGCCGGTGAGCAGCGCCGCCGCCGTCAAAATGATGACTTTTCGGCGCGTAACATCAACGCCGACATGAAGCGCCGCCGCCTCGCCAAAAGCAAACGCGTTCAACTCGCGGCCGTTGGCGAGAAGCACCGCCGCGCCGATGAGAAAAAACGGCAACAAAAGCCCGCTGTATTTCCAGCCGCGCATCGCGACGCTTCCCATCAGCCATGAGATGATTTGCCGCAATTCTTCCCCGGTCAAAGCGATCATCAGTGAAATGAAGGCGCTGAAAAACGCGCCGAAGATAATGCCGGCTAAAATGATCGTCTCAACCGACAGCTGCGGCTCAACCGCGCGAGTGAACGCCAAAACGGCGACAAGCGTCGCCATGCCGCATAAAATGCTCACGATCGGCAGCGTGAACGTGCCAAAGAGCGGCCATTGCCAGCCGAGAAAGATGACGAGCACCGCCCCGACCGAGGCGCCGGACGAGACGCCGAGCGTGTACGGATCGGCGAGCGCATTTTTCAGCAACCCTTGGAACGCCGCGCCAGCCAGCGCCAATGACGCCCCGACCAAAAAAGCGAGCACGACGCGCGGCAAGCGGATCGCCATCACGATCGGCACCCAATCGGCCGGAATGTCAGACGGAAGCGGCATACCAAACCATTCGGACGCAAGAATGCGAACAATAGAAGAAAAGGGAATCGACAGCGATCCTGTCGATATCCCTACGAGCAACGATAACATGGCCGCCGTGACGGCCAATATATACATCCACGTTTTACTTGAACACATCCGGGTAAACGGCTTTGGCAAGTTCCTCGACCCCTTCGACAAGGCGCGGACCCGGGCGGCTTACTAAGTCGGTGTTGACGTCATACACCCGCTTGTTTTTCACCGCCGGCACGTCTTTCCAAGCAGCGCGCGCAAACACTTGCTTCGCTCCGCCGTATGTCGTGATGATCACATCCGGCTTATAGGCCACTGCTTTTTCTTCCGTCACCATCGGCCAGCCTTCCAAGCTGCCGGCGACGTTTTTCGCTGAAATCACTTGAAGCATCTCATCCATAAACGTCCCTTTGCCGGCCGTATACAGCTGCGGCGGCGGCGACACTTCAATCCAGACGTTCGCTTGTTTGTCCGCCGGGATTTGTTTCGCTTTTTCTTGAATTTGCGCAAGCTTCTCTTTCATCTCATCAATCACTTGCTTCGCTTTGTCCGACGCCCCGGTCGCTTTGCCGATCAATTCGATGGACGCATACACATCGTCGAACGACTTCGCGTCATTCACGACAAGCACGGTGATGCCGGCGTCTTTCAATTGCTTGAGGCCATCGCGCGAGTTATGGGCGCTTGACGCGTGGGCCAAGACAAGATCCGGTTTGAGCGAAATGATTTTCTCGACGTTGAATTCCATGCCGCCGATTTTCGTTTTCGTTTTGACGTCTTCCGGGTAATTGTCAAAATCGCTGACGCCGACGATCTTATCGCCCAACCCCAACGCATAGGCGATTTCCGTATTGCTTGGGATGAGTGAGACGATCTTTTTCGGTTCCGCTTTGATCGTGACATCCTCGCCAAGCCCGTCTTTCACCGTCACCGGAAACGCCGCTTGTTCCGTTTTCGGTTCTTCTTTTTTCGCTGGCTGGGCGTTGCTATTGGCTCCACCGCTGCAGCCGACCAGCACGGCGGCCAGAAGGAAGAACACCGCCACCACCGCCGGCCATGTCCAACGTTTCATCCGTCATTCCCCCTTCAGTGATGTATGTACAATAAAAAACGCCCATTCCGCCTAAATCTGGGAATGAGCGCGAAACAGACCGCCAATGGGCACAACAATGCCCTATGCGACTGTTTCCGCGTCTCACCCCCCGAAGATTCGGAAACTGCGGCAAGCAAGGCAGGTCTACTGGCTCATGCTTCATCCTACTCTGAAGCCTTCCCGTACGGAAAACAGCGCAAGCCATCCGTCCGTACAGTGGCGATTTCATTTCGTCCGCATTGACAGTTGCGGGGACAGCTCCGGATTCCCACCGGATTCCCTATTAAGCCTTTTCGGCGCCTTGCTGCGAGTTGATTTAGTTATCGGATATGGACATTTTTATATTAAAGCAAGGCCTGGCATTTGACAACTGTGAATTTACAGTGGGCTGGCGGCAGGCGGTCATCGATCACTTTTGCGGTCAGGCAGCTCGGCTCCAGTGTCCGTGTTTTGTACGGAACGCCGCATGCGCCGTTGCATCGAGCTCCGCGATGTCAAATGCCGCCATGTTGCCTATTCATCGATTCCCACAAACCTCATCTTTTGAGTTTCTTCCGGCTGCGGAGAAACGTTCCTTTTCCATATGTCGCTAAAAAAATTAGGAAAGACGCCCCACCTCTGGCACGGCGTCTTTCCCCGATACAACCTTCATCTCGTCACTGTTGAATATATTTGTCAAACACAAACCCGAAATCCTTCACCGTATAGTTCTTTTTCGCTTCCGTCAGCCAGCAAAAAGCGTATTCATTCACGGCCTGAAAATCCGCCGACACATTGACGCCGTCGCCGCGCATGTTGGCAAACACCTTGGCCGCCAGTTCCAAACTCCGCTCAGCATAGTGGAATTTCATTTCGTTTTCATGGCAAATCTCCGCGATCGCCAGCAGCGATTTATACAAATCTTTCAATTCCTCAATATGCTTTTTATGCACATCAATCGAATAGCAGTGCGACCCGATTTTAAATTTGATTTCCGCGTCCAAGTCGACCGTCCCGGCTGTTTCGAGCGACACGTCGGAAATCGGATGCTTATAGTAATCGTAGCGGCGCAGCGTCCGTTTTTTGCTCGCAGCGCTCGTGCCGTCCAGATGAATGAGCGCGCGGTTGGTGAAGCAATACTCATCCGATTTCGATTTGATAAGAAAATAGATTTTTTCTCCATCCTCGTGCATCACATAATCATCGGCATCTACTTTGTCATAGTCTTTCGGTTGAATAACCGAGCCGATGTCGCTTAGCCCAAGCACATCGGCGGCGACTTTTCCAAACATGCTCATGTTCCCCCGGCTCCTTCCATGTTTTATCGGCGCCCGCCTATTGCGGATGAACGGTGTTTTGCCTTAACAAGGCGCCGTACTCTCATTCGTAATACGTCGCGATCGAAAAAATGTTTCATCGTCGGCAAAAAACGAAAGACCCAACGCCTTTTATGACGGCGTCAGGCCTTACAAGCAACTACAGTTCCCCGCTTAGACGGGAGTCTTTGTTCGTGAGTCGCAAAAAGACCAGATAAACGAGTCCAATCGCGATCCAAATCAATCCTAGCTTTTTGCTGAGCGGGTCCAGATTCATCCATACATAGCCGATGATAACAAAACCGATGAGCGGAAACAAGAGATGATTAATATAATCGTTACTCTTTTGTTTGCGCAAGAAATAGTTCATCACCGACACATGCAAAAAGAGGAAAGCCGTCAGGGCGCCAAAGTTGACAAGCGAAGCGAGTTTATCAATTTGTGAGGCGAACACCGTCGTGACAATGAGCGAAATCACAGCGACAAGCAATGTGCTGACGTATGGCGTTTGAAATTTCGGATGCACTTTAGCCAGCACACTGGGCAGTTTACGGTCGCGACCCATGCTGTACAAAATGCGGGAGATGGCTGCTTGGGCGACGAGCGCGTTCGCGATCCCCCACGAAAGCGCGGTGGCGACGATCGTTGTCCATTTCAGCCATGGTCCGCCTGCCAGCTCCGCAATCTGATAAAACGCCACGTCCGCGTTTTTAAACGTCGTATAATCAGGCCAAATGAGAGCGGCGACCCATGTTTGCACGATGAAAAGCGCACCGACAACGAGCAAAGCGAAAATGATCGCTTTGCCGATCGATGATTTCCCGTCCCTTGTTTCCTCAGCCAGCGTCGACACCGCATCAAAACCAAGGAAGCTCAAGACGGCCACCGACACCGCCCCCATCACCGTCTCCGCGCTGAAATGATTAGGATCGTACAGCGGTTTGAACGTAAACTGCGCTCCATTGACACCTTTTATAATCGCAATAATTCCTGTGATCACAAACACTGCAAGGACGATGAGCTCTAAAACAACAATCACTTTGTTCGCTTTGGCCGTCATCTCGATCCCGAGAATATTAATGACCGTATTCATGGCAATAAACAGAACGAGCCACACGGAAATCGGCACTTGCGGCACAATATCGGCTAAGGCAGCAGCGCTGACCAAATAGAGAAGAGCCGGAACGAAAATGTAATCAAGCAAAATGACCCAGCCTGCCATAAAACCGACATATTCATTCATTCCCCGCTGGGCGTAGGAATACACGGAACCAGCGATTGGAAACGCCTCGGCCATTCTGGCGTAGCTCAAGGCGGTGAAAATCATCCCCACCATTCCGATTAAGTATGCTAAGGCGACCATCCCTTTTGACCCTTGCGCTACATACCCGTAAATGCCGAAAGGAGCGATCGGCACCATGAACACCATTCCGTAAATCAACAAATCAACAAATGTGAGCGACCGTTTTAATTCCTGTTTATAACCAAGCGACTCGACCGATGTGTTCGTTTCAAGTTGCGCCATCGCCGTTCCCTCCTCAATCCTCAAACAGGCGGATGCCATACGCTTCAAGCACAAATCGCGGTACAAAGAAACGCGCCGTGACGAGCGGGTCAACGACTTGGCTGATTTGTGTCTGACCGGCAGCGCTAAGCACCATCGTCAAATGGTTCAGCGTCAACGGAGTGTGCGGCAACAGCAAATTAACCATTTCCTCAACCGACTGTTTGACCGCCTCATCCAACGTTTTGGCCGAGACGATCGTCGCAATGCCATCATCGTTTTGCAACAGTGGATGGTTAAGCGAATATCCTTTCATCACCCGGACGGTGACCGTCACTTCCCCCGAAATTTCGATACCAGACACGCCGATTTCGCCGTCCCCCATCGCCGCATGCAAATCGCCTAATGCGAACAACGCCCCTTTGACAAAAACCGGGAAGTAAACGGTTGCCCCTGTTGTAATGAGCTTTGTATCCATATTGCCGCCATGCGGCCCGGGCGTCCCGCACGACACATCCTCACCGCTCGGCGCTACCCCGATGACGCCAATCATTGGATTTAATGGAATAGAAAGATGCTCGTCAAATACGGCCCGGTTTTCTTCTACTGGAATCATTTTTGCCTCAAACTGCGGAATCCGGTCGCCAAGCACCCCGAGCCCTGGGCCGACAGCCATGACCCCCTGTCCTTTGAGGCGAATCTGTTCAATTTTTACCGCTAAAATGTCACCGGGTTCCGCCCCTTCAATATAGATCGGTCCGGTCGCCGGATTGATATGATTCCAATCGATCGAGTCAAACGGCGTTTCGCTTGAAGTAATTTGATTTTGGAAACAGTCGTACGTTTCGATGACAAACGTTTCCCCTGACTGGACTGTTCGAACCGGTTGGTGGTTTTTGCTAAATGAATAAATGGCCGTTGTGCATGGAACAAATGACATGTCCGCTTTCCTCCCTTTCGTTTTTGTCTCATTATAACAGGGAGCAAACAAACTGTTTTGCATTTTTTTGATTCATTTTTGTTACTTCTTTATTTTTTGAATTAATCGATAAATCTGAGTAAACAAGAAACCGCCAATCCCATTCCATGCTATGGCCTCCAGCACATTATGGCGCATTCCCCATCGCCAGGCGATAGCAAACAAACATACCCATCCGATCATATATAAACAATGTATAGCAGAACCGTTCCGATTTTCCGCATCCCCAACCAACCGGCGAGCACGGTAAACACGTACACATAGACGAACCAAATGAATAAAAAAGTCGGAGAAAAACGAAAGAGTTGCTGCAACAAATAGGCACATAACACGACAACGGTAAGCAGCCGGCCGATCGAAAGAAGGCGAACAAAAAACCGAAAGAAAAACAAAGCCCGCGCCGTAAAACAGCAGCCCGGCCAGCGATCCCCTTCCTCTGTTAGGGAACGATAGCGCACGGCCGCTGCTGAACGCCAAAGCACAAAAACGGCGGCCCATACCGCCATAGCCGTCACCACTCCCGCCGCCACTCCACCTCGAATAAAAGCATAACATCCAAACAACAGCAGCTCCCCGGATGCAAAACGCAGTAACAGAGCATTGACCCCCTTGCTTAATCCAAGCGCCTCCGCTCCGATAAAACTGCGGCGACCAATATGCGGCACAGCAGCAAGCAGCAGTACGCATGCCATGAATAAAAGCATATACCAGTCCATTATCCATTGGTCTCCTTATACTTCGTAGGCGGGATGCCGACATATTTTCGAAACAAATGACTGAAATGATGTTGACTAGAAAATCCTGTCTCCTCAGCAATGCGTGCCATGGACCCCGCTTAGATAGTTGCTTGTATGCGCCCATTCTTGTTTGAACGGAATAAGCGGCTGTTTCGTCTCATAGCTATCACGCAAAAACAGCGCAAAATGCTCCATTCCCCGAATCATTTCTTCATTTTTTCCTAAGCGCGCCAAGGATAAGAAAGCGTTCAACGCATTGAAAAAGAAATGCGGTCGGATTTGTTGATGGAGCTGCATATACTTGCTTTCTTGAAGTTCTTTTTCCAATCGAAGGCGCGCATGTTCCAACTGCCAATAATCCACTTCTTTTTCTGCTACCCCCAACAGCGCCAACACTGTCAACGATACAAGCGGCAACAATACGCTGAAAATGAGAATGAGATGAAATAATGGCTCGGCAATCATCATATTCTCCCCGCCACTCGCAATGCTTTCCCATTTGTTTTTTCATTTTATCACAAATTTGTTCTTTCATTTGATCACAAAATAAATAGAGGCGGCGGTACAAGGCAAATGTTTCCCACATCCGCAAACTTATTTTTCCATCATCTTGGCTCCCATCCTATCCTCTCCCGGCAAAAAAACGCCCCAAAAGCGAATGCTTTTGGGACCGACTGATCATATTCCACTTTATCTCAACGGCGATCTTGCCATGCGAATATACGTATGGCGTCTGCCGCGAATGGCGATCGAATACGCCATAATATTCTCTGGAACAGCGATGCCATGATAGCCAGCGTCGCCGATATGATGTAGATCCGCCCCAGCCATTTTGCTTGCAAGCGCGATTTGACGAATCGTACTCTCGTCAGCTCCTTCTTGGCTTGTGCCGATCGTCAGCATCGCAAGCGCCCCATGTTCATGCGCCACCTGAACAAGCTTCTCTGTCTTGTCTAATGTCACCCCCGGCACCGTTCCAGGAGCCGGCATCAAAACGACATCCGCACCAGCGTGAATGAAACGCACCACCACTTCTTCCGATACGATCCCGCTTCCCGCTTCATCGGCAACGCCTGCCGCGTGCATTTTCCCAGCCATCACGAGAGCATCCTCGCCTAAAATGGACCGCGCCGTTTCGATGGCTTTCACAATCTCATCATTCGTCACGCCTGTTTTCGGGTTTCCGGTTAGGCAAACAAAATCAAATCCTAGCTGTTTTGCTTGTTGCAGCGACTCGGCCGTTGCCATTCTCCCTTTTGGCAGCGTCGCAAGCTCCTCAAGCTGTTTTGCATTTGGGTCAACCGGCTCCAAATTGACGCCAACCGGGCGCCCTGTCAACTGCTTTAACCGTTCCACCATTTGATTCGGTTCGTTCGTGTCCAACCCGTTCACAACCGGCCGGAACACATCGAACCAATTCAACAACAGCAAATCCGCCCCAAACGCCGTGGCCAGTTCAGCGTTGGTGACCGCCGGATACAGCGGCGCGAATTCCCCGACGACTTCCGCGACGATCACCCTGCCTTCTGACGCTTGAATCGATTGTTTTAACTGTTTTCCTGTCATCCGACGAAAATCGGAGGCGTTGCAATCCAACAGCCGCTTCACCGGAGCTCCCCCTTTCTGGCGTCCCTTAAAAGAACGGCTTCGTTGTTCCTTATTTTCTCATAGCGTTGGCCAGAAATTCGACATCCGTGCCAACGACCACTTGCAAATCCGTTTGGTTGAGGCGAAGCACGCCTTTCGCTCCCAAACGTTTCAATTCTGCTTCGTTGACTTTTGACATGTCTTTCACTTTTAGGCGCAAGCGTGTGACACAATTGTCAATTTGCGCGAGATTATCTTTTCCTCCTAACGCCTCGATATATTTTGCAGCAAGGTCCTCGTATTTGACGCCCAACTGCGCCGCACCGCTGTCGGCAAACTCTCCCTCTACCTCATCTTCACGCCCCGGCGTTTTCAAATCGAGCTTCGTAATGAGGAAATAGAAGACGACGAAATAGACGACAGCATATACAAGACCTTGAACAATCAACAAATACGGTTTTTTCGCAATGCCGTAGTTTAAGAAAAAGTCAATCGCCCCGGCCGAGAACGTAAACCCGTGGTGGATGTCAAGCATTGTCGCCACTGCGAGCGACAAGCCGGTCAACACGGCATGGACAACGTAGAGCAATGGCGATAAAAACATGAATAGAAACTCAATTGGCTCCGTAATCCCGGTTAAAAACGACGTCAACGCCACGCCAAGGAGCGCGCCGGCGACCGCTTTGCGACGCTCTTTTTTCGCCGCCGCGATCATCGCCAGCGCTGCCGCGGGCAGGCCAAACATCATGATCGGGAAGAAGCCGGCCATAAAAATGCCCGCATCCGGGTCGCCGGCGAAAAAGCGGCTTAAATCGCCCGTTTTTCCGTTATACTCGCCAAACACAAACCAGACGAAGCTGTTTAACACATGGTGCAATCCGACTGGAATGAGCAACCGGTTGAGGAACCCGAAAATGCCGACGCCAACCGCCCCGGCACCAACGATCCAATGGCCGACCGCGTTGATGCCATCTTGAATCGGCGGCCATACATAGCCAAAAATCAAGGCAAGCACGAGCATGACAAGCGATGTCACGATCGGCACAAACCGCCGTCCGCCGAAGAAGCCTAGCCAGTCGGGCAACTTGATATCATGGTAACGGTTGTATAAAAGCCCGGCGATCACTCCGGAGATGATGCCGCCTAATACGGACATATTGATGTCTTTATCAATCGCGGCGGCCCCTTTTGTCAAGACAAAGTAGCCGATCGCCCCAGCAAGCGCCGCCGCGCCGTTGCCGTCTTTCGAAAAACCGATGGCCACGCCGATGGCGAAAATGAGCGCTAAATTGGAAAACACTGCATCGCCTGCGGCTGCGATAAACGGAATATTCAATAAATCAGGCTGACCGAGCCGAAGCAACAATCCTGCCGCCGGCAAAACGGCAATCGGCAGCATTAATGCTTTTCCAAGCCGCTGTAAAAAGCCTAACATCATGATCCTCCCCTTTTCATCTCAATCATAAATTTGTACCGGTCGCCGCGGTACACCGATTTGACGACTTCAAGCGGCCGACCGTCGACAAGGTGCGTGCGGCGCTCAAGCAATAGCACCGGAGCCCCTTCTTTCATCTTCAGATGCTCCGCCTCCACCTTGCGGGCGACAGATGCTTCCAATGTTTGAACAGCGGAGCCGATGATCATCCCTTTTTCTTTTTCGATAAATTCATAGACGGAACCGCTTACAACATCACGCGTCAGTCCGGGGACGAGATTGACCGGAATGTACAGCGTCTCCAACGCCATCGGCAAGCCGTCGGCCAACCGAAGGCGGCGGACTTCGTAAAGGTCATCGCCTTCCGTGACGCCAAGCCCTTCAGCGAGTTTCTCGGAAGCTGGAACCATCTCAAAGCTGAGGACGATCGTGCCGGGCTCCATGCCGCGCGCCCGCATATCTTCGGAAAAGCTCGTCAGCCCTTTCAGCGGCTGCTCGATTTTTTGGGCGGCGACAAATGTTCCTTTCCCGCGCCGGCGGATGAGATAGCCATCGTTCACTAAATTGTTGACCGCCTGCCGAACGGTCATCCGGCTGATGTCATACATTTCCGCCAACTCGCGCTCAGACGGGATCATTTCGCCCGGCTGCCACTCCCCTTTTTCGATCTTTTCTTTCATATATTGCTCGAGCTGATAGTAAATCGGAATCGGCGACTGTTTATCGATCACGGCGCATCCACCCGCCGCTTTTCCTTTGGGATGAGCGAGAGCGCCTCGCAGTCGGCGATGATCGTCACGTCCGGATGAAGGTGAAGCGCTGAAGCCGGCAAGTCCGGTGTGACAACGCCTTCGAGAAGCCGGGCCATGGCGTCCGCTTTTTCCTCCCCTGACGCCAACAGCACGATGCGGCGGCTGCGCAAAATGGTCGCAATTCCCATCGTAATGGCATAGCGCGGCACGTCATCAAGCGATGGAAAAAAGCGGGCGTTCGCTTCCCGTGTCAGCTCGGTCAGCTCGACGACGTGGGTGGCTGTCGAAAACGGCGTTCCTGGCTCGTTAAAGCCGATATGGCCGTTGCGGCCGATGCCCAAGAGCTGCAAATCGATGCCGCCCAATTCATCGATGAGCCGCTCGTAACGGCGGCATTCTTCGTCAAGATCAGCGGCCAAGCCATCCGGCACATGCGTCTCGTGAAGCGGGATGTCCAATTGGGCAAACAAATGCTGATTCATATAATAGCGATAGCTGTTCGGATGATCCGGGCCAAGGCCTACGTATTCATCCAAATTGACCGTGCGCACGAGCCGATACGATGTCCCATGCTGCCGATGATCGGCGGCCAATTCGCGGTACACACCGAGCACGGTCGAGCCGGTCGCCAAGCCGAGAACGGCGTTCGGCTTTTCCTTGACTTGTTTGATGATGATGTCCGCCGCCTGACGGCTCATCTCTGCGTAGTCAGCAACTTCCAAAAGCGTTATGGCCATCGCTCTTCCTCCTTTCATCCGGTTTGCGATAGGCAAGGGCGCCGCGGCAAAACGTCATCATGACTTCATATCGTTCATTCAAAACGACGACATCGGCGTCTTTGCCGGGCCGCAAGCTGCCTTTCCGATCAAGCAAGCCAAGCTGTTTCGCCGGATTCCAGCTCGCCATGCGGATCACCTCTTCAAGCGTGCAGCCAGTATAATCGAGCACACGGCGGATGGCCTCGCCAAGCTTGAGCACGCTTCCCGCCAGCGTGCCGTCGGCAAGCCGCGCCTCTTGGCCCCGAACAGTCACCTCTTGGCCGCCAAGTTCATACCGCCCATCACCTAGACATTTCGCCCGCATGGCATCGGTGATTAATATGAGCCCATCGCTTCCTTTATTCCGGTAAGCGAAGCGGACCATCGGCGGCGCAACGTGCAACCCGTCGGCGATCAGCTCGCACATCACTTCTTCAAACATAAGCACAGCACCGGCGACACCCGGTTCACGGTGATGGATGCCGCGCATCCCATTGAACAGGTGGGTCGCATGCGTCACCCCTGCATGGACCGCCGCTTTTACTTCGTCGTAAACGGCATCGGAATGGCCGATCGAAGCGATCACACCCGTCTGTTTCAAGTAGGCGGCAAGTTCCAGCCCCCCGTTCCGCTCTGGGGCAAGCGTGACAAGGCGGATATGGCCGCCCGCCGCCTTTTGCCAGTGCTGGAACAGTGAGATGTCCGGATCGGCGAGATGGCGCGGGTGCTGCGCTCCGGCGCGCTTCGGCGACAAAAACGGTCCTTCCAGATGAACACCGAGCACTTCGGCCGCTCCCGGCCTGTTCGCCTCCGCCATATAGCGAGCGACGTTGCGAAGCGCGGCTTCGATTTGTTCGCTTGGCGCTGTCATCGTCGTCGCCAAAAAGCTCGTCGTCCCTTCCGCCGGCAAGGCGTTGGCCATCTTGTAAAGCGCCTCCGGGGTCGCATCCATGACATCCGCCCCAGCCGCCCCATGAATATGGACGTCGATGAATCCCGGCACGATGAAAAACCGTGAGGAAAGCTCGATCACTTCCGCCCCTGCATCAGTTGGGCATGACGACATCGGCCCGATCGCGGCCACTTTTTCCCCTTCGATCAGCACATACCCTTGTTCAATGTTTCCTGTTTCTGCATACACCTCGGCATTTTTCAATATCCACCGCTTCATCGCGATTCCCCACTTTCTGTCTCTCATTATAACATTATATATTCTAGTTGTCTATACTACTAAAACAAATCCGTCAACCAGCTCGCTTCAGTATGAAAGAAGCAGGGAAGCCGTGGCTTCCCCACTCTTCCAAACGGCGCTACGCTCCTTTCGGTCCGCGGGCCGGCAAATAAAACGAAAACGTCGTTCCTTCGTTCAGTTTGCTGTGAACGGTAATGAGCCCTTTATGCGCTTCGACGATGTTTTTGGCGATGGCAAGGCCTAACCCGGTGCCGGAACGGCCGCGCGTGCGCGCTTTATCGGCTTTGTAAAACCGTTCAAACACAAACGGCAAATCCTCTTCGGGAATGCCGGAACCAGAGTCTTGGACATGGATCGTCACGCCGTCGCCGCTTGGTTCGATGATGAGGCGAACTGTGCCGCCCGATTCCGTATGGCGGATGGCGTTGTCAATTAAGTTCGTCAGCACCTGTTCGATCCGATCCGGATCGAGAGCGATTTCGATGTCCCGATCGCGAAACTCGGCTGTCAGCTCAATCTGCTTTTCTTTCGCCAGCCCGTAAAACTTGCGGATCACCCGCTCGATGTAAGGAACAAGCTTGACTTGTTCGTACTCTAGCTCGATATGGCCAGCTTCCATGCGCGCCAAGTCAAGCAGATCGTTAACAAGGCGGCCCATGCGCAGCGACTCGTCATAAATGACTTTCGCCATCTCTTTCTTCTCTTTTTCGCTCGCCGCGATATCGTCGATGATCGCCTCGCTGTAGCCTTGGAGCATGGCAATCGGCGTGCGCAATTCGTGCGAAACGTTGGCGATAAAGTCTTTGCGCAGCTTGTCAAGCCGCCGCTCTTCGGTCATGTCGCGCAAAACAGCCACCGCGCCGCGCACCATCGTTTTGCCGTACAGCGGCGTCATTAAAATAACCCACGTCCGCCCCTGCAGCGTCACTTCGGTCGATTGCTCCTTCTCCTCGCGAACGACGCGGGCAAACAGCTCTTTCACTTGCGGCGGCAACGGCGCCATCGCTTCCGCGTCGTTCCCTTGCTCAAAATACCACGCCTGCAAAAACCGCTCAGCCGGCGGGTTCGTAATCAAAATTTCCCCGTCGCGGTTAAACGTAATGACGCCATCGGCCATGCTGCTTAAAATGCTGGCGAGCTGTTCTTTTTCCTGGTTTAAGGCGTTGATGTTAAACTGCAGACGCCGTCCCATTTGGTTGAACGCCATCGCCAGCCCACCGATCTCATCGTTCGTTAAAATCGGCACTTTCATATCGAAATGGCCCCGCGCCATTTCGAACGCGGCTTGCCGCATTTTCCGGAGCGGAGCGGTGATGCGCGTCGACAAGAAAAAGGCAAAAAACGTCGTCATGACAATGGCGATAAACGCGGCGAGAAAAATTAACTCTTTCGTCCGCTCCGTCGCGTCGGCGATCGCCTCGAGCGACTGATAGATAAACACAGCTCCTCGGCTGCCATCCGGCATCGACATCGGCACGCCGACAATGATCATATCACGGGGCAGCTTTTCTTTTGGATGCCGCTCCGGCATATACAAACGCTTTTTCACCGTTTTCCCATCTGTCAGCACACGCCGCAAGTCCCGATCTTGGCGAATCGACGACAGCGGCATATTGTCCAACCCAGCATCGCCAGGCGAATACCAATAGTGCGACTCATCGACGACGATGACGGCTTTCGTTCGATTGTCCACAAGCGTCCAAGCGATCGAGCGGGCAAGCTGCTCGTCGCGGTAATCGTGCATCACCTCGGCCACTTTTGTCGCCAGGCGGGTCAAGTCGTTTTCCGCTTCCTGCACATAATAATCTTCCAAAAATTTAATAAGCAAAATGCTTAAAATAAACAGCACGCACGAAACGAGCAACAAAATCGTAAACCATAGCTTGCCGACGACGCTGCGAAACAGCCACATTAGTCGCTCACTGCCTCAAACTTGTAGCCGACGCCCCAGACGGTGACGATCATTTTTCCCGCCTGCGGCGACGCTTTATTCAACTTTTCGCGCAACCGTTTAATGTGGGTGTCGACCGTGCGCAAGTCGCCGAAAAACTCGTAATGCCATACTTCTTTGAGCAGCTGTTCGCGGTCGAACACTTTGTCGGGCGAGCGGGCCAGAAAGAGAAGCAGCTCATATTCTTTCGGCGTTAAGCTGACTTCCTTGCCGTCGACCGTCACCCGGTGGGCATCGTTGTCAATCGTCAAATGCGGAAACACAAGCACGTCTTTCGCCGTCGTCTCCACCGGCGCGTAGGCGGCGTTCGCCGCGCGGCGCAACAGCGCTTTTACGCGCAGCACGACTTCGCGCGGACTGAACGGCTTGACAATGTAATCATCCGTGCCGACTTCAAACCCTTGCACGCGGTTGGATTCTTCGCCTTTTGCCGTCAACATCATAATCGGCGTCGTTTTTTGCGCGCGGATTTCTTTGCACACCTCAATTCCATCTTTGCCCGGCAGCATCAGATCGAGCAAAATGACATCATAATCATTCGTCAACGCCTTCTCCAACGCTTCATTGCCGTCACCGGCCTCATCGATCACATAGTTTTCCCGCTCCAAATACATTTTCAAGAGCCGCCGGATGCGCTCTTCATCGTCAACCACTAAAATACGGACGGTTTTTTCTTGTTTTTCCAATGCTTTGCACCCTCCCATCATCAATGGAAATACTCCCTATTTTCTAGTTTACCGAAAAACCGGATGCTCGCCAACAGAGCATCCGGTTGTTTTCCATTATGTTCCGGCGTACGAGTGCAATCCCGCAATGACGAGGTTGACCGCCACTAAGTTAAACATAATAATGGCAAAGCCGATGACGGCGAGCCATGCCGACTTTTCACCATGCCAGCCTTTTGACAAACGAAGGTGCAAAAAGGCAGCGTAAAACAGCCAAGTGATAAGCGCCCATACTTCTTTCGGGTCCCAGCCCCAAAAACGCGTCCAGGCGATTTGCGCCCAAATCATCGCGAAAATGAGCGCCCCGAGCGTAAACACCGGAAAGCCGATCGCCACCGCCCGATAGCTGATCTCATCGGTCAAATCCAAGTTAACGTTCTTCACGAGCGGCTTGAGCGCGGCGGCAACGCGCTTGCGCAAGAGAAGCCGAAGCATGATGTACAGCGCCGTTCCGGCTATGAGCGACCAGATGACCGTATTGAGCTTTCTTGCATTGATGATCGCCGGCATCTCAACAAGCGGCTCCATGCGGCCGGCGCTTTCTTTCATAAGCTCCCCTTTGTGCGGCCCAACGAGCGCCGGCATATCGTAGATGACCTCAACCGTCTGCTTGTTTTTGTCCACCCACGTGAACTTCGCTTCATACCCAGAAAGACCGAACGCTGTCGAAACGATGACAAAGCCGAGCGTGGTAATTAAGCAAAACATGACCACTTCGAGCCAAAACGTCCGTTTCGACGGCTTCGATTGATCGACGACGCGAATCAAATAGATGAGCCCAGCGACAAAGCTGATGGCCAAAATCGCTTCACCAGCCGCCGCCGTCGTCACATGGATGTGCAGCCAATCGCTTTGCAAGGCGGGAATGAGCGGCGAAATTTCCCGCGGAAACATGCTTGCGTAAGCAATCACAAGCAACGCGACCGGCAGCGCAAACAAGCCGAGCACACTCAGCCGGTAAATGAAATAAATAATAATGAAAGCAGCAACCAGCATCATGCCGAAAAAGGTCGTAAACTCGAACAAGTTGCTCACGGGCGCGTGCCCGGCGGCGATCCAGCGCGTCACAAAATAGCCGACTTGGGCGAGAAAGCCGATGATCGTCACGGAGATGCCAAGCTGCGACCAACGATCCTTCTCTTGCCGTTCTTTTCGCTTGTCGCGAATGGCTCCGCCAAAAAAGAACGTGCCGATTAAATATAGAACGAACGCGATATATAGCAACGTGCTGCTAAGCTGTACCATGTCCATGGACTTGTCCCCCTTGTCCGGCTTTTTTGTCGTTTTCGAGCTGATCAGCCGGCATCATGACGCCGGTGCCGTCAAGCAAACGGCGCAGCTCGTTTTTCAAGCCGAACCAGTTTTTATTCGTGTGCGCGGCAATCCATAGCTCACCGTTTACCCGCTGCACCCAAATGCGGCGGTGGTTCCAATACATCCCTTGGATGAGCCCGATCATGAAAATCGCGCCGCCTACCCCTAAAATCCAAAGCGTAAAGTCGCGGCGGACGGTCAAACCGGAGACATTGCGGGTTTGAAGCCCCGCGAACGCCATTTTGTATTTGTTGTTGCCAAACGGTTCGATCGTCTGCTGGATGGCGACAAAGCTTACTTCCCCTTTCGGACGGTCCGGCGCGTACATTTTGAACACGAACGCCGGATTGTTCGGCACGCGCGACTTCGTTGACGGATTGCCGTCTTCATCAAACTCAAAATCAGGAAAATAGCTTAATAGCTCAACGCGATACCCATGTCCGAGATTGTACGACTCTTTCGGATCATACAAGTCGACCGTCACCGTGCCGAACGTTTCCCCCGACTGCTTGTCCGCCAACTGAAATGACATCGCTTTCGGCTCATTCAAGCGGAAATCGACTTGGTAGAGCGCATAATGGTCGAACTCCAGCGGCTCGTTGACGCGAATCGGATACTCCTTCACTTTTTCAAGCTTCGGCTTGGCGCCGGGGATCACAGGACCGACACGCTTATACAACACGACGTTTGTTTGATAGTTTTTGGCGATCATCCCGTTGCCGACGCGGTCGATGGCAGCGTTGAACACTTCGTTGTCTTTGCCTTTCTCATATGTTTCAAAAATAAATTTTTCACTCTTTAAAAAGTAGCGGCCGTTCGTCCCAGGAATTTCTTTCGTCTCCCCTTCCGGAATCCACATCACCCGATCGATGTACATGCCGGGAACGGAACGAAGCATCGCCCCGATCAAGAAAATGATGAGGCCGATATGATTGACGTACGGCCCCCAGCGGGAAAACCGCCCTTTTTCAGCGAGCAAATGCCCGTCTTCCTCGCGGACATGGTAGCGCCGCGCAGCCAGCCGTTCTTTCAACACAGCCATCGTCTTGTCGAGATCGCTCACATGCGAGACGCCAAACAACCGCTGCCGCTCTAAAAAGCGCGGATGGCGCTTCACCCCTTGCCGCTTCAAGGCGCGGTAAAGCGGAACGACCCGGTCCAAGCTGCAAATGACAAGCGAAACGCCGATTAAGGCGATGAGCAAAATGTACCACCATGAGCCGTACAAGTTGTTAAAGCCGAGCTCATAATACAGCTTCCCTGCCCAGCCGTACTGCTGCTTATAATACTCCGCCGGATCGACGTTCGGCGGAATATACATTTGCTGAGGGAAAATCGTGCCGATCGCCGAAGCGATGAGCGTGATGACGATGAGCGCCACCCCGACTTTGACCGACGAGAAAAACGCCCAAATTTGGTCGATCATCGTTTTTTTGTACGTTTGCGATCGGCGCGCGCTTCCTTCGTAGCGCATGTCCAAAATCAGTTTTTCTCCCAAATCGGCAAGCGGCTTGCCGCACGACTCACAAAACGCCGTGCCGTGCGGATTGACATGGCCGCATTCGCATTTGACGTGTTCCATGGCGCAAAACTCCTTACGGTTTGATGCTTTCTAGATGCCGTTCGATGTCTTCTTTCGTCATCGTTCCGGTAATGATTTGTTTTACTTCGCCGTTTTTGTCAATCAAAAACGTTGTCGGCAGCGGCCCGACGTTATAGGCGTTCAATACTTGATCTTGACGGTCGATCACAATCGGAAATGTCAGGCCGAACCGTTCCGCGAACTTTTCAACGCTCAACTTCGGTTCACCGACATTGACAGCCAAAATTTCAACCCCTTGTTTTTTGTAAATCGGGTACAGCTCGTTCATATACGGCATCTCCCGCTCGCACGGCTTGCACCACGTTCCCCAAAAGTTCAAAAAAACGCCTTTGCCGCGATAGTCTGAAAGACGATGTTCATGCCCTTTCAAATCGGTCAGCACAAAATCAGGCGCCGTCGAACCAACAGCGACAGCCGTTTTCTCCGTGAAAAAATTCGTGTAAATCGTATAGCCGATCGCCGCGAGCAACACGAGCAAAATCGCTGTCCTCATCACTAAGCGCTGTTGTTTTTTCATCGTTCAAACCCCTTTACGTTTCTCCTCCCCCACAGCCAACGGTAGAGGGGAGGCAAGCGGTTCACAATCTCCCATTTTCCATTATAGCAAAGTCCCTCGCTCGTTTATGCGCAAGGATATGAACGTTATGTGACAATCTTCGTCATTTTCTTCCCCCGGATTGGGCAAGGACGCGCAGCAACTTCACCTCATGCGGCGTCAGCTCGCGGTATTCGCCGGGGCGCAGCCCTTTCAAATCGAGAAACGCGTACCGCTCCCGCTTCAGCTTCAGCACCTCGCAGCCGATCGCCTCAAACATGCGGCGCACTTGCCGGTTTCGTCCTTCGTGGATACGGATTTCCACAATGGCTGTCCCCTTCTTCCGGTCGGCGGAGAGCAGCTTCACTTTGGCTGGCGCCGTCATGCCATCTTCCAACTGCACTCCTTGTTCGAGCCGTTTCAGCTGCTCGTGCGTTGGAATGCCTTTCACTTTGGCAATGTACACTTTTTCAATTTCATACCGCGGGTGCATAAGCAGGTTGGCAAAGTCGCCGTCATTCGTCAACAAAAGCAGTCCAGACGTATCGTAGTCAAGCCGCCCGATCGGATAAATGCGTTTGTCCAGATCTTTGAAAAAATCGGTCACCACTTTGCGGCCTCTGTCATCTTTGACGCTGGAAATCACCCCGCGCGGCTTGTACAGCAAATAATACACCGGCTCTTCGCGCTCGATCGGGATGCCGTCGACTTCGACATCATCGCGCGGCCCGACCTTGACGCCAAGCTCCTTGACGACGCGGCCGTTCACTTTCACCCGCCCTTGCAAAATGAGTTCTTCCGCCTTGCGCCTTGACGCGATGCCGGCGCGGGCGATCACTTTTTGCAACCGTTCCATTCTCTCTCACCTCTTTCATCATCTTACCCTTTCCGTCTAACAGATACAAGTGCGGCACTTTTATTTTTCACCTTTCCCGTCCCCTTTGCAAACAAAAAACCCGCCGGACGGCGGGAACGAAAAAAGGCGCCGCTAGCGCCCGAATACAAACAAAACGATGAAAACAGAAACAATAAAGCTGAGAATGTCGGCCAAAATGCCGACTTTTAACGCATCGCCCATTTTTTTGACGCCGACGGCGCCAAAATAGACGGTGAGCACGTAAAGCGTCGTCTCCGTACTGCCTTGGATCGTAGAAGCAAGGCGCCCGATGAACGAATCCGGGCCGTAAGTAGCGATCAAATCGGTCGTCATGCCGAGCGCCGCCGTGCCGGAAAGCGTGCGGAGAGCCGCAAGCGGAACGACTTCGGCCGGCAGTCCAATGGCATCAGCCAGCGGTTTGATCACTTCCATCATGGCATCAAGCGCCCCTGAGGCTCGGAAAATGGCGACCGACACCAACATGCCGACCAAATACGGGATGAGCGAAAACGCGATCTCGATCCCTTCCTTGCCGCCTTCCACAAACGCTTCGTACGTCGGCACTTTCTTTGCTGTACCGTAAAGCAAAATAAAAGCAATGAGCGCAGGGATCAGCCAAACAGAAAGAAGTTGGACGATGGCCATTATGGCTTCCTGCCTTTCCGCATCCGTTTCCAATAATAGTACCGGTCAATCAATACCGCCCCAATCGTCGAAATCGTCGAAGCGACGATCGTCGTCCCAATGATCTCGCTCGGCGCCGCTGAACCGTACGTCATGCGGATCGAGATGACGGTCGCCGGAATGAGCGTAATGCCTGATGTGTTCATGGCCAAAAACGTCACCATCGACCGGCTAGCCTCGTCGCGGCCGCCGTTGAGCTTTTTTAGCTGCTCCATCGCCTTTATGCCCATCGGCGTCGCCGCATTGCCAAGGCCGAACATGTTGGCGACCATATTCGAGACGATATAGCCGAGCGCAGGATGGCCGGGCGGCACCTCTGGAAACAAGCGGCGTACGAGCGGCATAAACAGGCGCGCCGCTTTGTCAAGCAAGCCGGCGCGTTCAGCGATCGCCATCAGCCCGAGCCAAAACACTAAAATGCTGACCATGCCGATGCTGATCGTCACCGCTTCTTTGGCGCTTTCAAACACCGCTTTGTTCACTTCGTCCATCGTGCCGTTGGCCGCCGCAAAGACGATGCCAATGACCGCCATCATCACCCAAATGAGGTTAACCATCTCTTCTCACACCTAAAAAGCGAAATACTTGCCATAAAAACCCTCGGCCGCTTCCTTCCTTTCCCGGTTCATACAGCAGCGGCACCGAATCAACCGCCTTTTGATGCAAATAAAGCACCGCCTTTCCGACCTCTGTCGGCGCCCGTTCTGGGTATTTTTCCCATTCCTTGCGCGGCTTCAGCAAATACACTTTCACCCGCAGCCCGCTCTCCTCTTTATCGGTCACCGGATATCGCAAATCGCGGACCGCCTGCAGCCGCCCGCGGTAAAACGGATCAGAAATTTTGTCGACCACCCGCTCGCTGCTCACTTTGGCGATGTGATAATGAGAAAATCCATATTCGTACATAGCGATATGGTCATTCCAATCGTCCGGTGCATCCAACGTCACGGCGATCAAATCGATGCCGCCTTTGGATGCCGTCGTCACGAGCGTGCGATGGGCCCGTTTCGTATAGCCGGTTTTGCCGCCGGTGCAATATTCGTAAAGACTTGTCAACAACTTGTTTTTATTTCGCCACACACGCGCGCCGTCTTCGCCGGGCGGAGCGGGGGCGCGGTACACCTTCGTCCCCGAGATGCGCCGAAACTCTTTGTTTTTCATCGCATATTGCATGAGCAGCGCCATATCGTACGCGGTTGAGTAGTGGTTTTCCGCGTCATCCAACCCGTGCGGATTGGCAAACTCGGTATCACGCATCCCGATTTCAGCCGCTTTTTGGTTCATTAAAAAAACAAATCCTTCGACGCTGCCGCCGACATGTTCAGCGATGGCCACCGCCGCGTCGTTGCCGGAACGAAGCATCAGCCCATATACCAAATCGCGCAGTTTGATTTTCTCCCCTTGGCGCAAGTAAATTGACGACCCTTCGGTCCGGACAGCGCGGGCGCTGACCGTCACCGTGTCGTCCATCTTCCCCGATTCAATCGCCAAAATGGCGGTCATAATTTTCGTAATGCTGGCGATGCGCCGTTTTGTATAGGCATCCTTGGCAAACAAAACCCGCCCGGAATGCTGCTCTATCAAAATCGCGCTTTTTGCGCTCACCCCATCCATAGCGCGCATCCGCTCTGGAACAAATGCCATAATCCCCGCAGCGAGTGCAAGAATGAGCGCAATGAGCCGCTTCTGCTTATTCATCTCATATCGGCGAGGATCCCCCTCCTTTAAGGAGCGGGGAGGAATCGCCTGTTCCTCCTTTCCGATTAGGCTGAACGGGCCGCAGCCGAAGAAACGTCGCGGCGGAAACAGGCTGAACCCCAAAGCCGCGTTTTGTACAAGTGTATGCCTCGATGGGACAAATATGATGAAAAAATGCTGTTGCAAGGGGAGACAGCCTGAACGATCCGCTCCGGCGCTTGCGCTGGGCGCGTTGATGACATTTTCCCTGCAAAGAGAAAGCCGCTCCTTGAAACGGCGGACAGGTGTCCTGATGGATCGCAGCGCCTGCTCTCCCAAAAAAACGGGCAGGGGGTTCCCCCCCGCCCGTTTAAAACGGCTGCCAACGAAGCTTCTGCGCCTCATGAAAGCGTTCTTCAACGTTGCGCCAATTGACGACGTTCCACCAATGTTCGATGTACGCCGCCCGATCATTTTTGTATTGCAAATAGTAGGCATGCTCCCACACATCAAGCACGAGAAGCGGGATCACATCCCATTGCGCCATGAGCTGGTGTTTTTCCGCCTGCAAAATTTCCAGACGGTGCGCTCGCGGCGCCCAAACGAGCAGCGCCCAGCCGACCCCTTCGGCGCTTTTCGCCGCTTCGGTGAAATGACGGCGAAAGGCGGTAAAACTGCCAAAATCGCGCTCGATTTGCGCCCGCAGCTCCCCGCGCGGCTCGCCGCCGCCCTCTGGATGCATGTTGTACCAAAAGATTGTATGCAAATAATGCCCGGAGCCGTGGAACGCCGCTTCCCGCTCCCAATGTTTCAACAGATCAAAATTGTTCGTCCGGCGCGCCTCGGCCATCATCCGCTCCGCCTGATTAAGACCGTCGACATAGCTTTGATGATGCTTCGTATGGTGAAGGCGCATGATTTCTTCGGAAATATGCGGCTCGAGCGCATCATAACGGTACGGCAGCGGCGGCAAGACATGACGGCCGGGCGCTACTTGTTGACGCGGCTCACCGCCGTCGTCCGCATCCACCCAGCGTCGCTTTCCATCGGTCACGTTGTCCACTTGATCCGGCTCGCCGTCAGCTGCATCAGTCGGCGAGTCGGAGAGCTCCGCCATAAAAGCCGGCTCTTTTGCGTCCTCAACCCGCTCTGCCGTCCCGCTGGTGTCAAGCCATCCGTCTTCGTTCTCTTTGTTTTCACTCTCCAGTTCAGGCGACACCGATTCCCCTTCGACTTGTTCTTGCGTCGCCTCTTCTTCCCGCTCGGCAGCTGACGAATCAGCCAGGCGGACGGCCCGAGTGTATACGTCATCGACAAGACGCTGGAGCTCGTAAATCGCTTCTTCGGTCCATTCATCGCCGTGTCCATCGATGTACGCCAACAAAGACGAAAGCCCAACATCCTCAGCCATCCTGCGTGCAGACAGCGCCTGTTCAACTTGTCTTCCCCACGCAGCCGCTTCCATGACATACTGGCGAAGCGCACCGACATACACGTCATCGGCAAGGCGCTGAAGCTCGCGGACGGCCTCTTCCGTCCACTCGCCGTCATGCTCGGCAATAAACTCGAGCAGCGACGAAGCGCCATCCGTGCTTGCCCCACGCAAAGCGAGCGTCTCCTTGACTTGATTTCCCCATTCGTTCACCCTAGCCGCATATTGGGCGAACAACACCTGATCGTCCATTTGGTAAAAACCTCCTCCTGTTTTGTTCGCCATATCGTATGCTGTCATGGGGAAATCGTTCTTGTCCGCATTCACCCAAATTCCCGGCCGCTCATACATAGAGGAGCGAGGGCAGTCATCATAGGAAAAGACAGCAAGGAAGAACAGAATCGCGGTGATGCTTCCCTGCAGCGGGTCTGCAAATGAGCCATAGATAAACCGCTCAAAAAAATCGGGCTGACCCAAAACATATTCGCGTTTTGGGTCAGCCCCCCCTTTTTTCTGAAAAAGGCAGGCTGCTTTGGCAAACCGCCGGCTGCACCAAACGGTTTCCTTGTCCGGACGCACAGAAAACGCGGCGCCAACCGCATTTTCTCGTTACGCCGACCGTTCAGGCAAGCGGCACTCGCCGGTTTCCGCCCATTCGCTGACAAGCGCCTGCAGCGTTTTGGCGTCTACCTCAGCAAAATAACGGCGCAATTCCTCTTCATCATGAATGTAGACGCGCTTTCGCTTCCGATACGCCGGATTTTTCCATAAACAGACAAGAGCAATGATGTCGCGCAAATGAATGTCGCGCCCGTTAGCCGTAAACAGTGGATCGCTTTCATACGGCAGCCAATCAAGCAGCGCCGCCTCAAAATGGCGCAAATACAACACAGACAGCGTCCGCTCTTCGCCCCCGTCGCGGTACGTGACTTCCGAGCGGTTGAAATAGTCTTCAAACGTGTTCGATTGCGACTTTTGCAGCTCTTCACCGTACAGGCGGCAAACGTTCATGAGCGCTCTCCTTCCCGATCAGCCATTTTTCTTTAGTTTACCATATTCCGGCTGCCCATCGCTCAAATTTTCTGCTAATTTTTCGAAAAATAAATCCGCTTCCCGCTCGGATTCGCCATCGTCCGCCCATTCCGGCAGCGGCGGCAGCTCCTCGAGCGTTTTTAGCCCGAAATAATCGAGAAATTCCGGGGTTGTCCCGTACAAAATCGGCCGCCCGGTTCCTTCGGCTCGTCCAACCTCTTTAATGAGCGCCCGTGCCATCAGCGTCTGCAATGGCTTGTCGCTTTTTACGCCGCGAATTTCCTCAATCTCCGCGCGCGTAATCGGCTGGCGGTATGCGATAATGGCGAGCGTCTCAAGCGCCGCCTGCGACAGCGGCGATGCTCCCGGCGCTTCGACCAACTTCTTTAAATAGGGGGCGTGTTCTTTTTTTGTCGCCAACAAAAACACGCCGCCAAGTTCGACAAGCTGGATGCCGCGCTCTTCCCGTCGGCAGTCTTGTTGAAGCTCCTCGATCACCGCTTTCGCCTCTAGCTCGCTGACTTCCAACACAGCAGCAATTTGTGAAAGCGACAGCCCTTCATCGCCGGCAGCAAACAACAGCGCTTCCACGATCGCCTTTGCCGAATTTGGCGCACCGGCGCCCTTTTTTTCTCTTTCGTTTTGTTCCATCGCCCTTCTGCCACGCCAAACTCGTTGGCGCCCCTCCTCCTTTCCTCCTGTTTTCGTCGTTTCCCAAGTCTTCTCACCCCAATGTGAGTCAACTCTCCGCCTTATCATGGCATGGGCAAACAACAAAAGAAAAGCGGCCCGCCGCAGCAAACCGCCGCGGCCAAACCGCACCGCCTCAACCGGCTGGTTTCACCGCCAGAAACAAATCGCTGAAATTCCGTTCTTGCTCAACGATGATTTCGTCTTGCTTCATCAACTCTAAAATGGCCAAAAACGTCACGACGATATACGAACGATCGTAGGACGGAAACAGCTCGTAAAAGTTTTTCCGCCCGTTCGCCTGCTTTAGTTCATGCAAAATTTCCGCCATGCGCTGTTCGACGGAAATATCTTGGCGGGAGATTTTCGCCCGCATCGGTTTTTGCAGTTTTTTTCGGCGCAACAGCTTCGACAAGGCGCCAAGCATATCGTATACGTTCACATCCAGCGGCGCCGCCTTTTTCTCATCCGCGTATGCGCTTAAGTCGCTCGGCGGCTTTGTAAACAAAAGCGCCCGCTCCTCTTCGCGCCGCTTCAGTTCGCGCGCCGCCTCTTTAAACTTTTTATATTCAAGCAGCCGCTGCGCCAGCTCCTCGCGCGGGTCCCCGTCATCGCCCCACTCGATGTCGCCGTCGACAGCTTCCTCATTGGAGGGCGGCAACAGCATTTTGCTTTTGATCGCAAGCAAGGTGGCCGCCATCACTAAATATTCGCTGGCGATATCCAACTCAAGCTCCTGCATGGTGTGAATGTACGCCATATACTGCTCCGTAATTTGCGCGACCGGAATATCGTAAATATCGATTTCATAGCGGTTGATCAAATGCAAAAGCAGATCAAGCGGCCCTTCAAACGCTTCGATTTTGACGTTGTACGGCAATTGCACATCCATCCCACCATTTTTTCCAGAACCACCGCCCGGTAGGCTCGTCTCCAGCTGCAGTACATTTATTGTATCATAACGAAGCGGCGAAGCGAACGGAAAACAGTCTCTTTTTTGCGCCGCAGACCGCCGAAGTCGTATAATCGAAGAAGAGCCGTCCGCCTTCACATGGCGCGGCCCACTTTTGAAAGGAACGATGGCCGATGTATCCAAAAGCGTATATCGAGTATTTGGTCCATTTCCATAGCGACCGCGATTATTTTGAATGCCACGAAATTTTGGAGGAACATTGGAAACAAGACGGTCGAAACAAAGGTTGGCTTGTGCTCATTCAAACGGCGGTCGCTTTTTACCATTACCGGCGCGGCAACGTCTCGGGAGCGCTGCGCCTCATTCGACGGGCGCGGGCGCTGCTTGACGAAGCGCAAGAGATGATCCGGCGACTCGGCCTCGATGACGAGGCGCTCGCCCGCTTGCTCGACGAGACGGCTGGGCGGATCACCCGCGGCGAACCGTACGAAAGCGTCGAACTGCCGATTCGCGACCGTTCCCTTTATGAGCAATGCCAGGCCGCCTGCGCCCACCGGCAGCTCGTTTGGGGGCAAGCCAGCGACCTAGCCAACCTTGATCTTGTGGATAAACACCGGCGCCGCGACCGCTCGGACGTCGTCGCCGCACGCGAACAAAAAAAACGGGCCAAAGCGGAAGGAGTTGGCTTCCCTCTCCCTCCGCCGCCCGCCTGAGCGCGGAGCCGCGCTAGTTTCGTTATTCGTTGCACGCATGGCATTTATCGAAAAACGAGGCGGTCCACTCGTTGGCGCACAATCGGCAGCCCGGGTACACCTCTTTCAATGCCTTGACCATCTGTTTTCCGATCCCTTGGTGGCGGTGTGACGGATTGACGCTGATGTGCTGGATTTCCACAACATCAGGAGCGCGCAACAGGACGCCGATAATGCCGACGATGTCATCCCCTTCTTTCCATAAAAACAGCTGCCAATCGTTGTTTGTTTCATACTGTTTCATCGTCTGCTGCAGCCGTTTCAGGTCTTTTTCCGTCGGCATAAACGACAACAGTCCCATGGCGATTTTCTCATAGTTTTTTCGGTAACGGATTAACATAAAAATCCCTCATTATCGACAAACGCTTTTCCGAAATGGAAAAGTTTTTGTCATTTTCTCTATACGTATTATAAACATTCTCACCGATATTGTGAACCATTTCATGCCTTTTTACGCAAATTACGCAAGCGTCCGCAAGACGTTCGCCATTTCGATCGCCGACACCGCCGCTTCCCATCCTTTATTGCCCGCTTTCGTGCCGGCCCGCTCGATCGCCTGTTCAATGGTGTCCGTCGTCAACACGCCGAAAATGACCGGAACACCGCTTGCAAGCGCCGCGTGGGAGACGCCTTTGGCCGCCTCGCTGCAGACGTAGTCAAAATGGCTCGTTGCCCCACGGATGACGGCGCCAAGCGTAATGACAGCGTCAAACTGCTTCGATTCCGCCATTTTTTTCGCCACAAGCGGGATTTCAAACGCACCCGGCACCCAGGCGACAGTGATGTCGCTGTCGCTCACGCCATGGCGCGTCAAGCCGTCGATCGCCCCAGATAAAAGCTTGCCCGTGATGAATTCGTTAAAACGAGAGACGACGATGCCGATTTTCAATCCGGTGCCGACTAAGTTTCCTTCAATGATGCGCATGTTCGTTGCTCCTCCCATCATTAAAAATGAAGCATATGTCCTAATTTTTCATGTTTCGTGCGCAAATATTTTTCATTTTCCTTTTTCGCTGGCATCTGAATGGGCACCCGTTCAACGACTTCGAGTCCATGCCCTTTTAAGCCGGCGATTTTGCGCGGGTTGTTCGTGAGCAGGCGCATTTTCGTCACGCCAAGATCTTTCAAAATTTGCGCCCCGATGCCATAATCGCGCAAATCGGCGGGGAAGCCGAGCTTTTCGTTCGCCTCGACGGTGTCATAACCTTGCTCCTGCAGCTTGTAAGCGCGCAACTTGTTCATAAGGCCGATGCCGCGCCCTTCTTGGCGCATGTAAAGCAACACCCCGCGCCCTTCCGCCTCGATTTGCCTGAGCGCCGCATGCAGCTGCGGACCGCAGTCGCACCGGTACGAGCCAAACACATCGCCAGTTAAGCATTCGGAATGGACGCGCACCAAGATCGGCTCATCCGGGATGATCTCTCCTTTGACAAGCGCCACATGCTCTTTTCCGTCGAGCACGTTTGTGTAGCCGATGGCGCGAAATTCGCCGAATTCGGTCGGCAGCCAAACGTCCACCTCCCGTTTCACGAGCTTTTCCCGCTGGCTCCGATAGGCGATCAAATCTTTGATCGTGATCATTTTCAATCCGAACTGGTCGGCGATTTGCCGCAAATCAGGAACGCGAGCCATCGTCCCGTCCTCTTTAATGATTTCGCAAATGACGCCGGCCGGCTTCGCGCCGCACAAACGGGCCAAATCAACCGCCGCTTCTGTATGGCCGGCGCGCCGCAAGACGCCTCCCTTTTTCGCAATCAACGGAAAAACGTGGCCAGGACGTTTAAAATCGCTCGCTTTCACATTCGGATCAAGCAGCGCCTGAATCGTCGCCGCCCGCTCGTAGGCGCTGATTCCCGTCGTTGTCGTTTTGTAGTCGACACTCACCGTAAACGCTGTGCCATGCGCGTCCGTGTTATGAGTGACCATCGGCTCAAGCTCGAGCCGCTCCGCCAATTCCTCCGTAATCGGCACGCAGACGAGCCCGCGGCCATGAGTGATCATAAAGTTAATGACATCCGGAGTAGCTTTTTCGGCCAGCACGACAAAATCGCCTTCATTTTCGCGGTCTTCGTCATCGCAAACGATGATCACTTCTCCGTTTTTCAGCGCCGAAAGCGCTGCTTCAATCGTGTCAAACATCAAGCTTGCCCCCTTTTCCACTATTTATAGCCGTGCTGCTCCAAAAATTCGACCGTCAATTTGGAGGTCGGCGTCGCTTTCGCGGTGAGGAAAGCGGCGACGTACTTGCCGATCATGTCGCACTCGATATTGACGAGATCGCCCGGCCGCTTTTCGCCTAAAATCGTCGCCTCACGCGTATGCGGAATGAGTGAAACGATGAACGTGCGCTCGCTCAGACCGAAAATCGTCAAGCTCGTCCCATCGACTGCGACCGATCCTTTCTCAATCATATAGGCGCGCAGCGAGGCCGGCACTTCGATTTCATAGTAGACGGCGTTCGCTTTCGGCCACTGCCGGATGATGCGCCCGACGCCGTCCACATGCCCGGTGACGAAATGGCCGCCAAACCGTCCTCCAGCCGCCATTGCCCGCTCCAAATTCACCTTCGCCCCCGGCTTTAATGTCTTTAGCGCCGTCGCTTTCACCGTCTCCGGCATGACATCGACCGTAAACTGCCGTTCGGTGAACGATGTGACGGTCAAGCAGACGCCGTTGACGGCGATGCTGTCGCCAAGCCGCACATCTTCGAGCACCCGCTTGGCGCCAATCGTCATCACGATGGCATCGCCGGTTTGCTTCATTTGTTCGATCGTGCCGATCTCTTCAATAATGCCAGTGAACACAACGATTCCTCCTTCCGTTTCGGCGCGGCGACGATTTTGATGTCCGGGCCGATCGTCTCGATGCGGCGGATGTCAAGCTCCACCGCTTCAGCAAGCCGGGCGAAGCCAAGGCCGCCGACCGGCGTCGGCGCCCCGCGGCCGCCGATCAGCTTCGGAGCGATATAGGCGATGACCTCATTGACTGCTCCCGCGCGGAGGAAGCTGTCATGAACGCGCGAGCCGCCTTCGACAAACAGCGACATGACTCCCTGCTCCCCAAGCAGACGGAGCACATCGCGGACATCGATCTGGGCCGTCGGCATTGAAAATACACGCACCCCAAGGCGCTCATACGCCGCTGCTTGTTCCCGACTGACGCCGCCGGTGATGATCCACGTTTCTGCTTCCTTGTCAGCGACGACATGGGCGTCAAGCGGTGTACGCAATTTTGTATCTAAAATGATGCGCAGCGGGTTTTTCCGCTTTTCCCCAAAGCGGACGGTAAGCTTCGGGTTGTCGGTCAAAACGGTGTTGACGCCGACCAAAATGGCGTCATGCTGCGCACGAAGGCGATGGGCATCCTCACGCGCCGCGCTTGATGTAATCCATTTGCTTTCCCCCGTCGCCGTCGCGATTTTGCCATCGAGGCTGCATGCGAACTTCAACGTGACAAACGGCGTTTTTGCGGCGATATAGTGGAAAAACATCCGATTTAATTCGTCCGCTTCGTCTTTTAATACGCCAACATCAACGTCAATGCCCGCTTGGCGCAGCTTGGCAATCCCTTTTCCCGCGACAAGCGGATTCGGGTCGGTCGTGGCAACGACGACGCGACGGACGCCCGCCTGGATGAGCAAATCGGCACATGGCGGCGTTTTTCCATAATGGCTGCACGGCTCAAGCGTCACGTACACCGTCGCACCGCGCGCCTTCTCGCCAGCCATGCGGATCGCATAGACTTCAGCGTGCGGCTCACCCGCTTTCAAATGGGCGCCAAGCCCAACGACCGTCCCACCGTTGACAACGACCGCGCCAACTGCAGGATTGGGAGACGTTTGCCCGACCCCAGCTTTGGCCACATCGAGAGCGAGCCGCATATAATGTTCATCGTTATGCACCGCACTCCCTCCTTCAATAAAAACGAAACCCCCGGGATGTCCCCGGGGGCTCATTGATGAGAGAATGACCAATGATGCGCAAACAAACACACGTTCGCTAAGCAGGCTATACCGGCCGGTCGGAAACAAAAGATACTACCATGCCTAGTCGGCCGACAGACGCTGCCCATGGGTCTGAACCGGCCGAAAACAGCCGTGCGCATATTGGCATCCTTCTCCCATCCAGACTATACTGTCGGCTCCGGAATCGCACCGGATCCTGCCTTTCGGCTCGCGGGCTGAGGGGCGGAAAGCCCCATCACCGCCGGTCGGGAATTTCACCCTGCCCCGAAGGATGCATCACTATATCGTTATGTTCATTATACCACACGAAACGCCCTGCATCATCATTCCGCAACCCAAATCCAATACGCCGCTCCCCACAACAGGCTGGCCGCAAGCAAAAAGAAAAACAAGCGCCAGTTGTTTCGAACAGTCCGATCATCCTCGCTCATGCGCTGTTTACGGTTCGTCAAATACTTTCACTTCCTTCATCACGTCGCCGTTTTTCATCGTCCTCACGACGTCCATGCCCGATGTCACTTGGCCAAAGACGGTGTGCACCCCATCCAAGTGCGGCTGCGGCTCGTGGACGATAAAGAACTGGCAGCTGCCGGTGTCGCGGCCGCGGTGCGCCATGGACATCGCGCCGGTGACATGTCGGTGTGGATTGTTGTCCGTCTCGCACGGGATCGTATAGCCGGCATCGCCCGTTCCGTTGCCGCGTGGACATCCTCCTTGGCTGACAAATCCAGGGATGACGCGGTGGAACGTCAACCCGTTATAAAAGCCTTCGTTTGCGAGCTTCTCAAAATTGGCCACCGTCACCGGCGCCTCGTTTGGGAACAGTTCAAACTCGATTTTCCCGCCGTTTTCCATTAGAATATATCCTTTTTTCGCCACAAGCATCCAGCTCCTTTTCGACATCGAAACTGCTTTTATCATACCATGATTGCCAAGTGAAACAAAAGAAAAAATGTCTTTTCAAATTCGCACGCCGCCTGACCGCGTCGCTTTTTTGCCGATAGCCAAGCAGGCGAGCGTGCGGTATAATGATAATGCATTTTCGTAAACAGGAGGCGAGCTATGTGAAACGAACGATCGCTTCATCGCTGCTTTGGGCGGTGCTCTTGGCATCTCCGGGCATCGCAGCGGCCGATGCCGCGCCGGGCGATGTCATTGTGACGCTCGGGGAAAACTTAACGAATGAACAAAAGCAAAAAGTGCTCGACGAAATGAAGGCGCCGGACGGGGCGCAAACGATCACCGTCTCAAACGTTGAGGAGCATAAATATTTGGACGGACTCATTCCGAAAGCGCAAATCGGCACGCGCGCCATCTCGTCGTCGATGATCACGATAAAAGAGCCCGGCTCGGGGCTTCATGTCGAAACGCACAACATCACATGGGTGACGAAAGAGATGTATACAAACGCCTTGATCACCGCAGGGGTGAAAGATGCCGATATTTACATCACCGCCCCGTTTCCGGTTTCCGGCACCGCAGCGCTGACGGGGCTGATGAAGGCGTATGAAATTTCCTCGGACCAAGCCATCCCTGATGATGTCAAAAAAGTGGCGAACGAGGAAATGGTGCAGACGGCGAAGCTCGCCGATTCGATCGGCGCGGACAAAGCGGTCGCCCTGCTGGCGAAAATCAAACAAGAAATCGCCAACAACCCACCGCAGACGGACGCTGATTTGCGCGCCCTTATTGAAAAAATCGCCAACGACCTTGGCATTACGCTGAGCGAGAATGAAATCAACAACCTGATTTCCCTTTTCCATAAAATGCAAAACGCCCATATTAATTGGGATCAAGTGAACGATCAGCTGAGCAAGGCGAAAGAACAGCTATCGGCGTTTTTGCAGTCAGAAGAAGGGAAAACGTTCATTCAAAACCTTATCGACATCTTCAAAGAAATTTGGAACGCGATCAAATCAGCATTTTCCTCAAATCAACAATGAAAGAAGGCGCCCAAAAAAAGCAGCGGGCGCCTTTTCTTTGTGAAGGCCGTTCTCTTTCCAACCGGCGGCCTTCACTTTTTCACTTTCGTTTTCAAAGGCAAATCATATTGGATCAAATCTTCATATGTCTCCCGTTTCACAACGAGCTGGGCGTCGCCGTTTTCAACGAACACAACGGCTGGGCGCGGCAGACGGTTGTAATTGTTCGCCATGGAATAGCCGTAAGCGCCGGTGCAAAAAACGGCCAAATAATCGCCCGGCTTCGCTTCCGGCAGGGCGATGTCCCAAATGAGCATGTCGCCTGACTCGCAACACTTCCCGGCGATCGATACGACTTCCGTCGGCTCGCCGAACACCCGGTTGGCGAGCGCGGCTTCGTATTTCGCTCCGTAAAGCGCCGGGCGGATGTTGTCGCTCATGCCGCCGTCAACGGCAATATAGGTGCGGACGTTAGGCACCTCTTTGCGCGAACCGATCGTATAAATCGTCGTTCCCGCATCACCCACGAGCGACCGCCCCGGCTCGATCCAAATTTCCGGCAACGGCAAGCGGCAAGCTTCGGCCTGCCTTTTCACCTCTTCCACGATGCAGTCGACGTACGCTGTCACCGGAATCGGGTCGTCTTCCTCCGTATAGCGGATGCCAAAGCCGCCGCCAAGATTGACAACCGCTGGGACAAATCCGTGCTCCTTGTTCCACTCCGCCAGCTTGGCAAACACTTTTTGCGCCGCGAGCACAAACCCAGCTGTTTCAAAAATTTGCGAGCCGATATGGCAATGAACGCCGAGCAGCTGAAACGCGGCCGATGCCATAACACGGCGAAACGCCTCGTCCGCCTGACCGTTGTTTAAGTCAAAGCCGAACTTTGAATCTTCTTGCCCGGTTAAAATGTAATCGTGCGTATGCGCCTCGACCCCCGGCGTCACGCGGAGCAAAACCGGCACCGTCCGACCGGATGACGCCGCCAGCTCTTCGATCAGCTCGAGTTCGTAAAAGTTGTCGGCAACGATGCAGCCGATGCCGTGTTCAAGCGCCATCGCCAATTCGTCCCGGCTTTTGTTGTTGCCATGAAAATGGATGCGCTCAGGCGGAAAACCGGCCGCAAGCGCCGTATACAGCTCACCGCCTGAGACGACGTCAAGCGACAATCCCTCCTCAGCGGCCAGCTGCACGATGGCGACGGCGGAAAACGCCTTGCTCGCATACGCGACTTGCGCCCGCACGCCGTGGCGCTGGAACGCTTCTTTAAACGCGCGCGCCCGAGCGCGGATCAACGCAACGTCATAAATATAAAGCGGCGTGCCATACGTTTTGGCCAACTCGACCACATCGACGCCGCCGATTTCCAAATGCCCTTGTTCATTCACGCGGCTTGTCCCGTGAAGAAACATCGCAAACCCCTCATTCCTCTATCGAAATCGCATGGCAAAAGCAAAAAAGACAGTTTGCAAAATCGGCAACTGCCTTTACAAAATGGAAAACCGCAAAGCGCCATCGGCTCTGCCTTGAAACGGAAGGCCGCACACCCCGCGCTGGGCCATGCCCATTCCGCCCGTGCAAACGTGCGAAGCACTGAGGCAAGCACCATCAGTGCAAGCAATTAAATATAACTTATCATAATTATAAAAAAGTTGCAATAGCGCTAAAACGAAAAAAGCGGCCGCCAATAGGTGGAAACGGCCGCTTCCAAATGGATCGTTCGCGTCATGACGGCTGTTTTTGCCGGTCTTGCGGGTGAACGATGCTCGGGCGCACTCTCGCTCCGGCAACCGAACGGCGGACGACAATTTGCATAAATGCCGCTGGATCGAACGGGATGAACGGCCATAAGTACGGCGTATTAAGCGAGCGGATGCTGGCGAGCCAAAGCAAATAAATGGTCGTGCCAATGACGAGCCCGGGCACTTTAAACAAGGCGACAAGAATGACCAATGCCAATCGAGAAATCTTATTCGCCACGCTCAACTCATAGCTTGGCGTCGCAAAGGAACCGATCGCCGCCACCGAAATGTACAAGATCACTTCCGGCACAAACAGCCCGACATCGATGGCGATTTGTCCGATCAAGACGGCGGCAATCAAACCCATCGCGGTTGATAGCGGCGTCGGGGTATGAATGGCTGCCATCCGCAAAAACTCAATCCCAAAATCAGCGAGCAAAATTTGCACAATGATCGGGATGTTCGTTTGTTTGTTCGGCCCAATAAACGCCCATGATTCGGGCAGCAACGACGGTTCAAGGACGAACAGCACCCACAGCGGCAGCAAAAACAACGACGTCAAAATGCCTAAAAACCGCACCCAGCGCACAAACGTCCCGACCCCTGGCGACTGCCGGTATTCCTCGGCATGCTGGACGTGGTGAAAAAATGTTGTCGGCGTGATGATGACGCTTGGCGATGTATCAACCATAATGAGCACGTGCCCTTCAAGCAGGTGCGTCGCTGCTACATCTGGCCTCTCGGTGTAACGGACGAGCGGGTACGGGTTGTATCCTTGCTTGACTAAAAACTCTTCGACTGTTTTGTCGCCCATCGTCAGTCCATCGACGTTGATTTGCTGCAACTCTTTCTTGACGAGTTCAACAAGCCCCGGGTCAGCGACGTCTTTAATATAGGCGATGCATACGTCCGTTTTTGACCGCTCGCCGACTTGCAAAATTTCAAAGCGCAGCCGCTCGTCGCGGATGCGGCGGCGGGTGAGCGCCGTGTTGACAATGATGTTCTCGACATAGCCGTCGCGGGCGCCGCGCACAACTTTTTCCGTATCCGGCTCTTGCGGCTGCCGACCCGGATAGCTGCGGACGTCGACAGCAAATCCGGTCGATTCGCCTTCAATCAAGACGATGATCAAGCCCGACAGCAGCTTGTCAACCGCTTCGTCGAGGCTCGTCACCGGACTGACTTGCTGATGAACGAGTCGATTTTCGATGATCTGCCACGCTTGGGACGCCTGGCGTTCATCATCGTTGACGCGCACAATTTGTTTTAACAATTCGATAATGTATTGCGTGTCGCATAAACCGTTGCAGTAGTAAATATGTACTTCCCGGTTTAGGACATAGATTTTCCGCACGCCTAAATCAAAGCTTGTCCCGACGCCGATCCGCTGTTGCAAAAACTTCGCGTTGTCAACGAGTCGCTTCGCGATCGGCGCTTTCGGTTTCTTTTCTTTTTCCGGCATGGCCACCACTCCTTTCGAGAATCAACTCGACCGCCTTGCGCGTAATCGGCGCTCCGTATTTCGCATGGTCTCGGTATCCCATTTTGCCGATGTCGCCGATGCCGACGATGAGCGGAATGTTCAGCCGGTCAAGGCAGTAGACGGTATCGCCATTGATCCGCCCGATCTCGAGGTCCCGGAAGCCTTCTTTATCGACCCCATATTCGGTCATCACGCCGTCACGGTCGATGCTCACATGCACTTTTGTCCATTCATGCTGGTGCGTATTGGAGGCAACCGCCAGCGCCCCGAGCACTTGGATTTGCTCATGCGTCGCCACATAGCGAAGCGCCTGCTCTCCGGCCCCCTCCCCGAGGGCGCCGCAATCGTCAAACATGACAAACACTGGATCGTGCGGCGTTTGCAAAATGAGTTCGACCAACTGTTCACCGCTCAGTTTCGTCGGATTGCCTTGCGAGCGGGAAATGCAACGGCCGCCGATCTCGGCGGCAACCCGCTCAATCGCCCGGCAGGCGAACTCGTCCCCATCCGTTACTAAAATGACTCGTCGTTTTTCCATCATCTCTACCCTTTCGGTTTGCAAGTGAGCGCCGCGGCAAAAGAGCCAGCCACGATAAAAGCGAACAAGGCGCCGGCAAATCGGAACACCGCTGCTCCGGTTTCGACAAATCCCTCCGGCCGCGGTTCTGCCATGGCTCCTTTCGCCAACCAATACCCAAATCCGCATAGCGGCATCGTCGCCCCGGCGCCAGCCCAAGCGACGAATGGATCATAGACGCCGCCAAAGCCAAGGAGTACGCCAAAGACGACAAGCGAACCGGCGACGCCAGCCGGCGTCCATTTGCCGCGGTCGATGATGAGCTGAACGATGGCGCACAGCAGCCCGCCGGCGAGAAAGGCACGGACGTATTCCATATCACATTCCCTCCTGATCGTTCCCAAATAAAAGACGTCCTACGGCGGCAAATCCGGCTCCTGTCCAGCCGCTTCGATGACGACGCCGTGAGCGATCGCTGGGATCGACTGTTTTTGCTGCACCATCGTTTGACTCAAGAGCGCCCCGGTAGCGACGACAAACAGGCGTCGAAACGTTCCGCGGGCGAGCTCTTGAAGCAAATACCCGTACGTGACGACCGCCGAGCAGGCGCAGCCGCTGCCGCCGGCGAACACCTTTTGATCTGGCCGGTAAATCATCAGCCCGCAATCGTTGTAAACGTCGGTCACATCGTAGCCTGATTCAGCAAGCAACTCGCGGACGATGACGCTGCCGACGCGCGACAAGTCGCCGGTGACAATCAAATCGTAATCGCCCGGCGAGACGCCTAAGTCACGGAAATGCTGCTCGATCGTATCGGCCGCCGCCGGGGCCATCGCCGCCCCCATGTCGAGTGGGTTTTTCAGCCCGGCGTCAACGACTTTGCCGATCGTCGCCGCCCGGACGCGCCAACGTCCCGGCGCGCGGCCAACGAGCGCGGCGCCGGCGCCCGTGACGGTGAACGTCGCCGTTTTCGGCTTTTGCACCCCCAGTTCAGTCGGGTAGCGAAACTGCCGTTCGGCCGTCGCGTTATGACTGCTTGTCGCCGCAAGCGCCCGATCAGCCAATCCACCAGCGACAAACGCAGCGGCTGCCGCCAACGTTTGCATCGAGGTCGAACAGGCGCCGAACAAGCATAAAAACGGAATCGGCAGCTCGCGGGCGACATAATTCGATGTCGCATTTTGGTTTAACAAATCACCGGCCAAAAATAGATCGACTTCTTCGGCAGAGACGCCCGCCTTTTGCAAGCAGCAGTCCACCGCCTCCCGCATCAGCCTCCGCTCGGCCAGCTCCCACGTCGCTTCGCCGCAATATAAGTCGCGATGGCAAACATCAAAATAACTTCCGAGCGGCCCGTCGGCTTCAAGCGGCCCGACCGCGGCAGCGGCCGCTTGGATGTAAACACCATCGTCAAACACCCATGTCTGCTTTCCGACACGTTTCATGGCCAATCCCTCTTTTCGTCACGGCCAAACAAGGCCAAGCACATAGGCGGCAATCAGACCATAAATGACCGCTGCCCCACCGGCTTTCAACATCTGCCCGGCCACCCCGGCCGTCCATCCTTCGCTGCGATGCTCGATAGCGGCGCTGGCGATCGCATTGGCCAGCCCTGTAATGAGCATCGTCGCCCCCGCACCGGCAAATTGGCTGAAATCATCATATTTCCCGACGGCCGTCAGCACAATCGCCAATCCAGCCATCACCATAGACGCCCACAGATGGGCCTCGAGCGGCGAAGCGGCAAACGTGCCGCCATACCAATCAGCGAGCCATTGCGCCAACGCACAAAACATCCCACCGACAAAAAACGCTTTTACCGCATTGGCGGCGTATGGGGGAGAAGGCTGAAACGCCTTCACCTCGCGGACATAATCGGACTTTAATCCCACGTTTCCTTCCCCCTTTGTCAGCGAAAGTGATCGACAAAATAAAGCCAATGAAACAACGAACCGGCCACTTTGCCAAAGGCGATGGCCATAAGTAAAATGACGATTTTATCATCGACGCCGATCCGCTTCGCTAAAATCGGCCAAACGTTCAACACCTCTGTTAAAGCGGCAGCGAGCATTCCGATAAACACACCATGAAACAATCCGATCGGCGCTAGCCAATATTTGGATAAATGCCAAACCGAATGGCGCAAACTCATCCAACCGCCAACGATGGCGCCGGCTACAGCCCCCCATTCATAGGCGTGAATGCGTTTTGGCGTTTTCGTCAGCTGCGTCAGGCGCGGGATGACGCCAAGCACGACCAAAAAAGCGACAAATCCGGTTCCGACCGCCAACCCTCCGGCGAAGCCGACGAACACTACCAGCAAAATCTCAAGCGTCGTCAAGAGGCCTCAAGCTTTCTTTGTTTTCATGCAAAATGACGTACTGATCGATCGATTGCTGGTAGTTGAACATTTCGACTTCAAGAGGGCTGGGCTCCTCGTTGATTCGTTTGCGGAACCAATGGTTGAAAAATAAAATCATCCCGATGCCGAGCCCAAGCGAATATGGAATTTGCAAAAGCAGCGGTTTATCGACCGCCTGGCCGGTCACCATCTCGTACAGATGGCGATGCACCCGTTGCATGCTGACGTCCTCGTGAAAGTTCATGATCGCCATCGCCGAACCGACGAACAAAAGAAGCCAAACGAGAACGAAGGAAGCGGTCGAAACCTTCCGTTTTTCATAGACGACTTCAATGATCGTCTGCGATGGGCCGATCATCTGCACATCAAGCGAGGAATCCACATCAAACACAGCCCGGATCATTTGCATCATATCGATGATGACGATATTTTTATCGCTGGGCTGGATGCGATAGAGCGGAATCGTCTTCAACCGCCGAATGAGCCCGCCATCCGGCGCAGCGATTTGGGCCGCCTGCCCGAGCGTCACCACCGCCCCCGGCTTGACTTGCACGCGATGGCGCGGCTTGATAAATACGGTGTTGGCCATTTGCTTCACACCTTTGTCCCCATTTTGTTTTTCTTTAGTTTGGTTGGCAAAAACACCGATCATGCGGCCTGTCGGCGTTCACCATCGATTTCATAAAAATAGAAAAGAATGGGCAAAAAATGCCCATTCTTTTTTAGACTTTTGTTGCTTGCTATGGAAAAAGCGTTCCAAGATGCGCTTACAGACCAAAAGGCGGATGCGATTCATGGTTCACCGCCGATGAATTGACATCCGTCCATTTTGAACACACCTGTGCGGACAAAATGGACTATCCGTCCATTTTGTTGCTCACTCCGTGCGGACAAAATGGACTATCCGTCCATTTTGTTGCCCACTCCGTGCGGACAAAATGGACTATCCGTCCATTTTGTCCTTTATGTGCTGCAATATTTTCTTTTCCAGCCGGGATACTTGCACTTGAGAGATGCCGAGCCTCGATGCCACTTCGGACTGGGTTTGGTCTTTGTAATAGCGCAAATAGACGATCAGCCTCTCACGCTCGTCGAGTTCTTCGATCGCTTTTTTTAAGGCGATTTTGTCAAACCATGACGCCTCGTCGGCGTCAGCGATTTGATCAAGCAACGTAATCGGATCGCCGTCGTTTTCGTACACCGTTTCGTGAATCGATGTCGGCGAGCGGACGGCCTCTTGGGCGAGAACGACTTCCTCAGGGGAAATGCCTAAATGGTCGGCGATTTCCGTAACCGTCGGCGCCCGCCCGCGCGTTTTCGACAGCTCATCTTTCGCCTTGCGGATTTTGTTGCCCATCTCTTTCAGCGAACGGCTCACTTTGACGGTGCCGTCGTCGCGAAGAAACCGCTGAATCTCCCCAATGATCATCGGCACGGCGTACGTCGAAAACTTGACGTCATACGACAGGTCAAACTTGTCGACCGACTTTAACAAGCCGATGCAGCCGATTTGAAACAAGTCGTCCGCTTCATAGCCGCGGTTTAAAAAACGTTGAACGACCGACCAGACGAGGCGCATGTTTTTTTCAATAATTTCATCACGCGCTTCTTGATCGCCTTCTTGGCTGCGGCGGATCAGCTCTTTCATCTCCTGATCTTTGATTGGCGACTGATCTTGCTTGACATCGACATCCATAGGCATGTCTCCCTCAGTTACATAACGCTTTGCTTTTCGCAATATGCTTTTTCAAATACACAGTCGTCCCTTTATTCACTTCCGATTCGACGATGACTTCGTCCATGAAGTTTTCCATAATGGTAAAGCCCATCCCTGACCGCTCGAGCTCGGGCTTTGTCGTAAACAACGGCTGGCGCGCTTCTTCGATGTCAGGAATGCCGACTCCTTCGTCTCTCACCGTCAAATGGACGACACCGTCTTCAATGATGACGGAAATGGAGACGATGCCGTTCGGATCGTTGTTGTAGCCGTGAATGATCGCGTTTGTCACCGCCTCAGAGACAACCGTTTTAATTTCCGTCAGTTCGTCCATCGTCGGGTCAAGCTGGGCGACGAACGCCGCCACGGTCACACGGGCGAACGATTCATTTTCGCTGCGGGCAGAAAATTGGAGGTGCATTTCGTTGCGCATTTACGCCACCCCCAATGCTTGCAAGGCGAATTGCTCATCCGCCTCAACGCGGATGATTTTAAACAGACCCGACATGTCAAACAGCCGTTTGACGGCCGGCGATACGGCGCATACAACCATCTGCCCGCCGACGTTTTTGATTTGTTTATAGCGTCCGAGAATGACGCCGAGGCCAGAGCTGTCCATGAACGTCAATTGTCCTAAATTGAGCACGATGTGGCGGACCGCTCGGTTTTCGAGCACATCCGTCACTTGTTCACGCAATTGTTCGGCTGTATGATGGTCAAGCTCCCCAGACAGGCGAACGATGAGCACGTCTTGCTTCACTTCCAAGTCGATCGCGAGACTCACAGCGTGTTCCCCCTTGTCCATTTCAGGATATGGAGACATTTCGCTGCTGTCCGCCCGAAATCCTGCCGTCCGACAAAACTAGTGGTCGTTCGCCAAAGAGAGCGAAAAGACCGCAAAACTTGACATTATCCCGCTTGCACGAAGCGGCCAAACACCCGCTTAAACAAGTCCCAAAAGCTCGCTTCTTCGACCGTTTGCTTGGCGACGATCGGGCTGTGCAAAATTTCTTTTCCATCCTGTTTTAAAATGAGGACGCCAAGCTCATCGCCTTTGCGAACGGGTGCTTTCACATTGTCTTTCACTTTGATCACTTTTTCGATCTGCTCGACCGACTGCCCTTTTTTCGTCAGCACCGACACCGGCTCCGACGTCACCGCTTCGACGGATGACCGTTTGCCTTTGCTTATGTTGACGCGGGCGACTGTTTCATTCCGTTTGTACACCGGGTGAGTTCGATATTGGGAAAACGCGTAATCGAGCATCTTCGTAATTTGCGCATTGCGCGATTTCGGCGTCGGTGCTCCAAACACAACAGCGATGACGCGCATGCCGTTCTTTTTCGCCGTGGCGGTCAAACAATATTTCGCTTCGGCTGTATATCCGGTTTTCAGGCCGTCAACGCCCGGATAAAATTTGACAAGCCGGTTCGTATTGACGAGCCAAAACTTTTTGTCCGTATTTTCGCGCAAATAGTCTTCGTACTTGCTCGTATATTTCGTAATATCTTCATATTTCAACAGTTCGCGCGCCATCATGGCCATATCATAAGCGCTGCTGTAGTGATGTTCCGCCGGCAGGCCGGTCGCATTGGCGAAATGAGTGTTTTTTAAGCCGAGCTGTTTCGCTTTTTCATTCATCATCTCGACAAATGCTTCTTCCGACCCGGCGATCTGCTCAGCCATAGCGACCGACGCGTCGTTGGCCGAACCGATGGCAATGCCGCGCAGCAGCTCATCGACGGTCATTTCCTCGCCCGGCTCGAGGAAAATTTGCGATCCACCCATTGACGCGGCGTATTCGCTCGCCCGCACTTTTTCATCGTAGGACAGCTTTCCTTCATCGATGGCTTCCATGACTAGCAGCATCGTCATAATTTTCGTCATGCTCGCCGGCGGCAATGGTTCATGGGCATTTTTTTCATACAATACTTTGCCGGTGTCGCGTTCAATCAAAATGGCTGATTTCGCCTCATCGGCCAGCTTCACTTTCGCTTCCTTCATCTCTTTCGCCTCGGCATGGGCAGAAAGAGGAAGAAAAAGAAGAAACGGCAATAAAAGAAGACGAGTGACTTTCGTTTTCATCTCCCAAACCTCCATTCTTTATACATGCCATTTTTTCCAGGCGAGATATTTTTATACAAAAAAACAGCTCATTTTCCAAAAAACAAAAAAAACGCCCGAAACACGCGTTTCAGGCGTCTTCTTCTTGAACAACCGCTTTTTTCCTTGCGGATCGCCAGCGTCCCTCTCTATACGATGGTCTCATAAATGAGCGGCGGCCGAGCAACCGGCTGCGGCGACAGACGAACAGCCGCCTCGATCTTTTCTTTCACGTCAAGCACATCTGGCCGGTTGCTGTGAATCGTGGCGAGCGCTTCCCCTTTCTGCACGCGATCGCCGATTTTTTTATGGAGCACAATGCCGACCGCCAAATCGATCACGTCTTCTTTTTTCGCCCGGCCGGCGCCGAGCCACATGGCGGCCGTGCCGATGTCATCGGCGGCCATCTCGGCGACATAGCCGTCGGCAGCCGCCGTGACGGTCGACGTATAGGCCGCCTTTGGCAATTTATCCAGATCGTCAACGACCGATGCATCTCCACCTTGAGCGGCCAAAAACGTTTTGAACGCCGCGATGGCGGCCCCGCTGCGAATCGCCTCTTCAAGCAAACGGCGCGCCTCATCAAGCGATGGCGCCTTCTCCGCCAAATAGACCATATGGCTGCCGAGCGTCAAACAAAGTTCGGTTAAATCGTGCGGCCCGTCTCCTTTTAACGTTTCGATGGCCTCTTTCACTTCCAAGGCGTTGCCGACGGCATAGCCGAGCGGCTGGCTCATGTCAGAAATGACCGCCATCGTCCGGCGGCCGACGCGCTTGCCAATGTCGACCATCGCTCGAGCGAGCCGGCGCGCCTCGTCAAGTTCCTTCATAAACGCTCCGGCGCCCGTTTTCACATCCAAGACGATGGCATCAGCCCCAGCGGCGATTTTTTTGCTCATGATCGACGAGGCGATGAGCGGAATGCTGTTGACGGTCGCCGTCACATCGCGAAGCGCATATAGCTTTTTGTCAGCCGGTGTCAAATCGCCCGTTTGGCCGATAATGGCGATTCCGTTTTCATTCACGAGTCGAATGAACTCGTCTTTGCTGATCTCGACATGAAACCCGGGCACGGACTCGAGTTTGTCGATCGTGCCGCCCGTATGGCCGAGGCCGCGCCCAGACATTTTCGCCACCGGCACGCCGACAGAAGCGACAAGCGGCCCTAAAACGAGCGTCGTCGTATCGCCGACCCCGCCGGTCGAATGTTTATCGACTTTCACGCCGCGAATACTCGACAAATCGAGCATTTCGCCGGAGTGCACCATCGCCATCGTCAGCGCGGCCGTTTCTTCCTCGGTCATGCCGCGGAAATAAATCGCCATCGCGAGCGCGCTCATTTGGTAATCGGGAATGTCCCCGTTTGTATACCCTTGGACGATCCACTCAATTTCTTCCTTCGTCAGCGCCTTTCCGTCGCGCTTTTTCGCAATCAAATCGACCATTCGCATCGCGATCACCTTTTTCGTTTTGATTTCGCCATTTCGGCGACAATCGCTTTCACAAACCGCAAAAAGTCCGTCTTCACCCGCTCGGCCGTTTCAACCACTTCGTCGTGGTGAAGCGGAGCATCCGACATCCCTGCAGCCATATTCGAAATGCACGAAATGCCGAGCACCTCAATGCCGCCGTGGCGGGCGACGATCACTTCCGGGACGGTCGACATGCCGACCGCATCGCCGCCGAGCGTACGAATCATGCGGATTTCCGCCGGCGTTTCGTACGACGGCCCCGTATTGGCGACATATACTCCTTCATGCACGCGAACGCCAAGTCTCGCCGCCGTTTCCTTGGCGAGCTCGCGCAGCCGCCGGCTGTACGCTTCCGTCATGTCCGGAAAGCGCGGACCAAGCTCCGGATCGTTCGGACCAATGAGCGGATTTGTGCCCAGCAAGTTGATATGGTCGGAAATGATCATGAAATCGCCGGGCTGGAACCGTTCGTTGATGCCGCCCGCAGCGTTTGTCACGATCAATTCGCGGACGCCAAGCGCCTTCATCACCCGGACGGGAAACGTCACTTCCTGAAGCGAATACCCTTCATAATAATGAAACCGCCCTTGCATGGCGACAACGGTCGCCCCCTCAAGCCGCCCATATACGAGCCGTCCAGCGTGTCCTTCAACGGTCGACACTGGAAATCCGGGAATATCTTCATACGGAATGCGAACCGCCTCTTCGATTTCATCAGCGAGCACGCCGAGCCCCGAGCCGAGAATGAGACCGATTTCAGGCGGAGTTGGCATCAATGGGCGCAAATGACCGGCGGTTTTTTCAATCGCTTGTCGATCCATTCTTTTCCCCCTCATCGTTCTTTATGAAGTTAGGCCAAATCAGCCAAAAAGCTTGTTCCGTACGGCGGCCGGTTGACTTGGAAGTTATCCGCAATCGTTGCGCCGACATCGGCAAACGTCTCGCGGACTGGGAGCGGCTTGCCGCCGCGAAATCGCGGGCTGTACACAAGAAGCGGCACATATTCGCGCGTATGGTCAGTTCCGTGGTGAATCGGGTCGTTGCCGTGGTCAGCGGTGATGATAAGCAAGTCGTCCGCTGTCAAGCGCGGCAACACATCGGCAAGCCGGGCGTCAAACTCTTCGAGCGCATCGCCGTAACCTTTTGGGTCGCGGCGATGGCCGTATTTAGCGTCAAAATCGACGAGATTGACGAAACTCAACCCGGTAAAGTCCATGCCGAGCGTGTCGACGAGCTTATCCATTCCGTCCATATTGGATGTCGTTCGCAACGACTGGGTAACTCCTTCATTGTCGTAAATATCGGCGATCTTCCCGATGGCAATCACTTCATAACCGGCGTCTTTCAATTCATTCATCACCGTTTTGCCAAACGGCTTAAGCGCATAGTCGTGCCGGTTGGCGGTTCGCTCAAAATGGCCGGGTTTGCCGATGAACGGTCGGGCAATGACGCGCCCGACCATATACGGCTCGTCGCGCGTCAATTCACGAGCGATTTCGCAAATGCGGTACAATTCATCAAGCGGCACAACTTGTTCATGGGCGGCGATTTGCAAGACGGAGTCGGCTGATGTATAGACGATGATCGCCCCTGTTTTCATATGCTCTTCGCCAAGCTCTTCGATGATCGCTGTTCCGCTCGCCGGTTTGTTGCCGATCACGTTCCGGCCGGTGCGCCGCTCGAGCTCAGCGATCAATTCATCTGGGAACCCGTTCGGAAAGACGCGGAACGGCTTGTCGATGCGAAGGCCCATCAGCTCCCAATGGCCTGTCATCGTATCTTTTCCAGCCGATGCTTCCTTCATTTTTGTATAGTACGCGAGCGGTCGCTCGACTTTCGGCACCCCTTTGATCTCACGAATATGGCTTAGGCCGAGCTTCGCCATGTTCGGCATATAGAGGCCGCCGCGATACTCAGCGATATGGCCGAGCGTATCCGCTCCTTTGTCGTTGTATTTCTCGGCATCCGGCGCCTCGCCGATGCCGACTGAATCCATCACAATCAAAAAAACGCGCCGGTATGTCGTTTTCACATTCATTCCCCCTGCCTGCAATGAAAAATGGAGTCTCTTTCTATCGTTCCCGTATTTTCGCGAAAACACGCCTATGGCCAATTGGTCAGAAGTCTGACAACTAAAACGACAGGCAAGCGCCTAGCATACGGCAGCTGCTAGGCGCGCGGGTGGTACTGTTTGTACACGTCTTTTAGGCGCGTTTTCGTAACATGCGTATACATTTGCGTCGTCGAAATGTCGGCATGCCCAAGCAACTCTTGCACAGCGCGCAAATCGGCTCCGTTCTCAAGCAGATGCGTCGCAAACGAATGCCGAAGCGTATGCGGCGTCAATTCTTTTTCGATGCCGGCTTCTTTCGCGAGCCGCTTTAAAATTTTCCAAAACCCTTGCCGTGTCAACCGCTGGCCATAATGGTTCAAAAACAGCGCCTCCGTTGCCCGTCGTCGCGGATTGACAAGCTGCGGGCGCCCTCGCTCCAAATAGTGGGCAAGCGCTTCAATCGCCATGCGCCCGATCGGCACGATCCGCTCTTTCCGCCCTTTTCCATAGCAGCGGACAAACCCCATCGTCAAATGCACGTCGCTTAAGTTGAGCTGCACAAGCTCACTGACGCGCATGCCGGTCGCATACAACAGCTCCAGCATCGCCTTGTCGCGCAGCCCAAACGGTGTGCTCACTTGCGGCGCTGCAAGCAGCGCCTCGACTTCCTCGACCGACAGCACTTTCGGCAGCGTCCGTTCAAACTGCGGCGTTTCGATATGGACGGTCGGGTCTTGCGCCGCGATTTTCTCCCTTAGCAAAAACTGATGAAACGAACGGATCGACGCCAAATGGCGGGCGATCGTCCGCGCCGATTGCCCTTGTTCGCTTAAAAACTTTAAAAAATGGAGAATATGGAGGCGCTCCACTTCGCCCCACGCCTGAAGCTGCTCGACTTGGCGCAAATAGCGGACGTATTTTTTCAAATCGCGTTCATATGAAACGATCGTATTGTGCGCCAAATTCCGCTCCACCGTCAAATAATGCAGAAAATCTTTCAACTCGTATTCCAACGCTCTCTACTCCCCATCGCGATAAAAAAATAACAGTCGGTCGAGCCAACTTGGCGGCGCACTCTCCGCCGCCGATACTTTGACCGCCGATCCCTTCGGCTCATCGTATCGGTGGTAATACTCGTACTCGCGGTTAAACCATACAAGACTATAATAAAATAAAATGGTGCATCCCGTAAATAAAAGAAACACTTTCACCATTTGCCAAACGGTTTTCATGGCATCCTCCCTATCAGCTGCTTGTCAGCTTGCTAGTATGAGGATATGCCATTTGTTTCGTTGTTTATACGCAAAAAACCTTTCCCGTTGGAAAAGGTTTTTATTTTTCTTCATGCTTTTGCTGGCAACGGTGACAAATGCCGTGGAACGTCAAACGATGGTCTTTAATTTTAAATTTCCACTTCTCCTCAACAATCGCTTCGACATCCTCAAGCAAATCTTCTTGAATTTCCGCCACCGACCCGCATTCTAAGCAGATGAGGTGGTGATGAAAATGGGCCGCTCCTTCCTTGCGGAGGTCATAGCGCGACACCCCGTCCCCGAAATTGATTTTATCGACAATTTTCAGCTCGGTTAACAGCTCGAGCGTCCGATAAACGGTCGCCAAACCGATTTCTGGGGATTTTTCTTTCACGAGGAGGTAGACGTCTTCCGCGCTTAAATGGTCTTCTTCATGTTCAAGCAGGACTCTTACCGTCGCTTCCCGCTGCGGCGTTAACTTGTAACCCGCCGAATGCAGCTGCTTCTTGATTCGTTCCACACGATCTTCCATCTTTTCATTCCTCCCTCGCCATTCACCCATCATTATAACAAATGCACGAGGGAAGTATCAAAGTAAAATCACTATTATGAAGAAATGATAATGGTTATTATATAATATTCATTATGATTAAACTCATTGTCCATTGAACCGCCTGTTTCATCAATGCCGGCGAAAGATATGCCTCGACCGCTGAGGAAAGAAGCAGCCCAAGGGCGACAGCCGCCATCGCCGCTGCGTAGCGCATCACCATCGGAAACATCGATCCATGCGGCCGCTTCATAAACTGGTTGCGCACCATGTGCAAGGAAAACGAAATCGAAATGACGCCCATGACGATCATGAGTGGAATGGCCACCAAATTTTGCGGCATGATGGACACAAACGACAAAAGAAACCCGCGCCAACCCATTTGGTTGACTAAAAAGCCAACCGTAAAGCCGACAACGACGCCTTTGAAAAACAGCAAAACAAGAATGATCGGCAAGCCAATGACAGAAATGCCAAGCACCCACATCAGCGCGGTATATTTGACGTTGTGCATATAGCTTTGCCGGAACATATCATGGGCGCTTGCGATATTGTCTTTTGACACTTGTCCAAAAAATTGCGTCAAGTAATAGTACAAGTCTTGCTTTTGACTGAAACCGAGGCTGTTGACGACAATGGCGCCGAAAATGACGCCCATGAGAAACAGGACGATGACAAACACGTACAGCGAAGCATGTTCACGCCAATGAACAGCGATAGCCGATTTCAGCGGATGGGTTCTCATTGTGCTTCGTCCTCCTACTTTGTCTCTTAGTAGATTGTATGTCCATCCGCTTTCGGTATGACTGTTTTTCTAAAAGGCTGGTGATGTAATAAAAAAGCAGCTCAACACCGACGTGTGACCAACTCCACGGGCGGCACGCCGCCTCGGTCCATTGGCGCATGGCTGGGCCAAGCAGCACGCACGGCATGATGATGAACGGCAGGAGCGCTGCCCGAGTGGTTACCCCTCCCGCACTTTCCCGTACCTCCCACCGCCCCCGGCCTCGATATGGAGCGCACCGCTGCGGGCAAGGACGATCAGTTGGGCCAACTTTTCTCCCACCGTCTCCGCGATCTCTTCCTCCGCCGCCTCATGAAGAACGCTCATTTCCGTGCCAAAACGGGCGAGCAGCTTTTCATACGCTTTTGAACCAAGGCCGGGGATGAATTCAAGCGGCACTTGATAAATGTACGGCGGCCGTTTCGGCCCGCGTTCCGCCGTTTTCAGCTCCGCAAGCCGGTCAAACACGCCTTTCACGAAGCGATGATGGCCGCATGCCGCACAGCGGTCGACGTCCGGTGCAACCGGCGCAAGGCAGCGCTCGCACACTGTCTGGTGATATTTTCCGAGTTTGGGATTTAAACCGTAGTTGGCGACAATCGCGCGCCCGTCTTCACCGCGCAGCGCTTTTTCCAATTCAGCAAACGTCGGGGCGGCGAGCCGCACTTCTTCATATTCGCGGGCGATTTTCCGCAGCGAATGGGCATCGGAATTCGTCAAGTACGGGTAGCGATGCAATTCGGCGATCTGGTCCGCCATCGCCGTGTCGGCGCTTAACCCAAGTTCAATGGCATCAATCCAATCCGGGTCAAACACTTCTGTCAGGCTGTGCTTGACCCCTTTTCCGTACAAGCTTTTAAACGGGGTGAACGCGTGCGCGGGAATGAACCAGCCGCCCTGCTCTTTCGCGGCAGCTTGCAGTTCACGGCCGGACACGTAAATGCGCTGCGAACTGAGCGACACGTTCTTTACCCGTTTGCCAAGCCAGCCGGAAAACGTGCGCATCGTCTGCACAGTCGGCAAAAAAACGAGCACGTGGATCGGTCCATGGCAATGGTCGTCATATACTTCGATTTCACTGCCTAACAAAAGCGTCACCTTCCCGGCGCTGACGCCGCCCCCCTCATGTTCGCGCCAACCGTGCTTCTCCACTGCCCGCTCGAGCTCGTCCAGCACTTCGGGCACATGGCTGTCAATGACACCGACGAGGTCGATCCCTTTCACCTCAGCCGCCTCATGCAAGATGTTCTCAAGCGTCAACGTGCGCGCCCCCGTAATTTTCACCGGGCGGCCCGAGGCGGTGCGGCCGATGTGAATATGTAAATCAGCGTAATAACGGCCGAGGCCGCGCTCGTTTTTTTTATTCGGCATTTTGCTCCCCTAGCGCGCGGCGCAGCTGCAAATATTGCAAGGCGTATGCCGTTTTCGCATCGTAAATGTCGCGTTGTTGAAGCATCTCAAGCGCCTCCTCCAATGTAACTTCCAACAGCTCGACAAACTCATCTTCATCCAAACCGGCGCCGTCCTCCGCTTTTTCCAGCCCCTCGGCGACATACAAATGGATGAGTTCATCGGCAAACCCTGGGGATGTATAAAAGGAAATGAGATGGCGCATCGATTGGGCGCGGTAGCCGGTTTCTTCTTCGAGCTCGCGGTGTGCGGAAGAGAGCGGCTCTTCCCCATGTTCTAGCTTGCCCGCCGGAATCTCGACTAATGCGCGCTCCAGCGCTTTTCGGTACTGGCGGACAAGAACGATTTTCCCGTCCGGCAACAGCGGCAGCACCGCCACCGCCCCCGGATGTTTGATCACCTCGCGCTGGCTCGTTTTCCCATTTGGCAGCTCGACTTCCTCGATATACAAGTCAATGATGCGGCCGCTGAACAATTTCTCTTTGCGGACGGTTTTTTCATACAACTTCTCCATTCTTCTTCTCCCCTATCGATTGATGGACTCTTTTCCATTGTACTACATGTTTGGCCATTTTTTCGCTTCCGTTGTACAATGAACATATCATCATCGATCGCGAAAGGGGGCGCAAAAGATGAACAAACGCCGCATCGGCACATCAGACTTATACGTCAGCGAAATTGGACTCGGCTGCATGTCGCTCGGCACTGATGAAAACCATGCCATCTATCTCATCCATGAAGCATTGGAGCGCGGCATCAACTACTTGGATACAGCCGATTTATACGACCGCGGCTTAAACGAGGAATTTGTCGGCAAAGCGGTGAAAGGAAAACGCGACCAAGTCATCATCGCGACAAAAGTCGGCAACCGTTGGCGCCGAGACGGAAGCGGCTGGGACTGGGATCCGTCAAAAGCCTATATCAAACAAGCGGTCAAAGAGAGCCTGCGCCGCCTGCAAACGGACTACATTGACTTATACCAGCTCCACGGCGGCACGATCGACGACCCGATCGATGAGACGATTGAAGCGTTCGAAGAGCTGAAGCAAGAAGGCGTCATCCGTTGGTACGGCATCTCCTCGATCCGCCCAAACGTCATTCGCGAATATGTGAAGCGCTCGAACATCGTCAGCGTCATGATGCAATACAGCTTGCTTGACCGGCGGCCGGAAGAATGGTTCCCGCTTCTTCGCGAACATCACATCAGCGTGATCGCCCGCGGTCCGGTCGCTAGAGGCTTGCTCACGAGCCGCCCGCTTGAACAAGCGAGCAGCGCGGTGAAAGAACACGGCTACCTCGATTATTCCTACAAAGAACTGCAGGCGCTCATCCCGAAGCTGAAGGAAAAAACGGCCGGGCGCCGTTCATTGACCGCGACCGCGCTGCAATTTTGCCTGTATGACCCGGTCGTTGCTGCCGTCATTCCGGGCGCAAGCCGGCTTCGGCAGCTTGAAGAAAACATCGCCGCCGCTTCCGCCCCGCCGCTTGATGCCGACGAATACGAATGGCTGAAACAAACGACAAAACGCTCGGTGTATGAGGCGCACCGATAAGCGCAGGAATCGCCATCGTGCTTCATTCCGACGCCTATGGCCAGCAACAACCGCAGGCCGCAGCCTCTATTCCCTGCCTATGTGTGTCACTGAACTTGCCGGCGGCCATGGCGCTGACAAGAGGCAAAACGAAAAAACAAACCAAAAGAGCCCAACGGCTGCCAATGTCCGTTACGGGCTCTTTTTTCCAAATGGGCCGGTCACTTCACAAAAACCGATCAATCCTCTTCCACATACTGATTCCTCGCTGCCCCTAAGCCGAACGCCATCATGGCCGCACAGACGGCCAACAACATGCCAAGCGGGGCGGTAAACCGTCTGGCCGCATCGTACAATACGCCAAACAGAGGCGGTCCGGCAGCAGCCAGCAAGTAGCCGACCGATTGGGCCATGGCCGACAGCTGGGCGGCTTCCAGCGGACGGCGCGTGCGCAAAGTAAACAGCATCATCGCCAGCGAAAACGCCATGCCGGCGCCGATGCCGGCGAAAAGCGCCCCAACCCAAAGCAGCCAACCTTGGCCAGCCAAAAAGGCGATCGTTCCAAAAGCCATGAGCAACACCGCCGAGCCGATCAGCACTTTTTGATTGTCCATCCGCTCCGCGAGCATCGGAGAGACGAACATCATCGGCAACTGGGCAAACTGGAAGAAAAAGAGCAGCCATCCGGCTGTATCGGCCGCCAAGCCCTTGCTTTGGCCAAGCTCCGGCAGCCACGTGACGATGCAATAAAAGAACAAGGATTGCAGCCCCATAAACAGCGTCACTTGCCAGGCAAGCGCCGATCGCCAAAGCGAAGAGCGCCGGCTTCCCGCCGGGACGCCGCTTGACTTCTGGCGCCAAGCTTGCGGCAGCCAAACGACAAGCGACAACGCGGCAACCAGCGCCCAAAAGCGAAACGCCCCTTGCCAGCCGATCCCCCACCCGTCGGCAAGCGGAACGGCGAACCCGGAAGCGAAGGCGGCGCTCATGTTCATCGTTACGGTATAAACGCCCATCATCAAGCCGACCCGTTCAGAAAACGTGTCTTTGATCAGCGCCGGCATGAGAACGTTGTCGACCGCGATGGCGGCTCCAATCAGCGCCGTGCCGAGAAATAGGGAAAACTCTCCCGAAAGCGGGCGAATGAGTTCGCCGGCAAGCAAAACAACAAGCGAACCGAACAGCGTCCGCTCTATTCCGAACCGCCGGGCGAACGCGGCCGCCACAGGAGCCAAGAAGGCAAACGCCAAAAGCGGAATCGTCGTCAACGCCCCAGCGGCTGCGTGGGAGAGGCCAAGCTCCCGCTGCAATTCAGGAACAAGCGGCCCGACCATTGTGAGCGGTGCGCGCAAGTTGGCGGCCAAGATCACGACCGCAGCCACCATGAACACAGACGCGGACGCCATACCCGCTGTCATCATTTTTTGTTTCATCTGAACGTTCCCCCTATTTAAACTTCCGCCAATCGAGTTCACTTTCTTCCAGCAGCTCGGCAAATGATTTCTGTTCCTCACGGCGGCGCTCTTCCTCGCGACGCCGCGCCTCTTCCGCCGCTAGACGCCGCTGTTCTTCCTCGGCAAGCGCCCGCTTTTTCGCGAGCAGTTTCGCTTCCGTCTCGGCACCGAGCCGGTCGGCAAGCGTCACTGCCTGCGTCTCTTGTTCTTTTTTCCGCGCAACCCGGTTCTTCATGATTTCCGCCCCCTTTGCATAACGACCGTTCGTTTGTCAAACGATACAACTAAACGATAAGAAAAAGGAGAGATGTATGGATGGAGAAAAACCGCGCCCAAAAAGGGAAACCGTCCGCCGATACGGTGAAGCCGGTGATCGCAAAAGAAGAATTGGAAAAAGCAATCCACCCGACTAAGCGGCAAAACAGTCCGCAATAACATTGGAAAGCGCCGTTCGGCGCAAAACGCGGCTTCTAACTATGGAAAGGGGCGCCCCCCGGCCGAAAATGGCTTAGGGGCGGCCCCTTTACAACACCTCGGTGATGTGCGGCATATGTTCGCCAAGCCAGGCGATCGCCTCCTCCAGCGTCGGAAACTCTTTCATTTCAAACGTCATTTCGTTTTGCAGCAGCCAGACGTCTTTCGCCTCATGATACGGGCCGGCGACCGACCAATGAAGCAAGCTGTACGGATCGTTTTCATGGGTGAACGACACCCATGTTTTTTGCTTCGCCGCCTTTGCGAGCTGCTCTAGCTTACCGTTCATGGCCAGATTTCACCTCAACAAACGGCATATGACCATTCAACGTTTGCCCTGGGCTTTTGAGCTGAAAAACGGTCGTTCCCGGCTTGACGTCAATCGTCATCGTTTCATCAAAAAAGATGAGACGCGACCGTTCCACGAGCACCGGCGCAAAATTCGTCTCGACGACGACATCATCTTCATCGGCTTTGTCGACAAGCCATAGCGCCGGCACGCCGTCGACCAAACAGCCGCAGCCGTCAGTGTCAAACATCAACTTTAACTGCCGTCCGGATTCCGCTACAATAGAGGCAAGCGCCCGTTTGGCTGCATCCGTAAACGTGATGTACAGACTCATAGCTGGCTCCTTTTCCCTTTGATTTCCTTTATTTATTTTACCTGTCAACATGAGAAACTGTCAAAACAAAGCAAGGAGGAAAAAGCGATGGCAAAAGTGCAAATCAAAGTGAACGACAACGGCTCGCTGCGCGTCACCGGCGATGTTGAACTGCTCGATGGAGAAGGAAAGCCGTTTGTGACCAAACAAACGTTTTCGCTCTGCCGTTGCGGGCTGTCGAACAACAAACCGTTTTGCGACGGTTCGCACAAAGGCCGCTTCCAATCCGTTGTCCGCGCCCCTTTGCCGGAAACGGATAAACAATAAGGCGGTGAGAAGCCGATGGACGAACGATGGCTGCAAAAACAAGTGCGCAACTGCCTGCGGCATTATGGCTATGATGATGACATGATGCCGCTTGGCGAAGACGACTGGCGCGAGCTTTGCACCCGCATTGCCGCCGCCAAAGAGAGGCAGCCAAACGCGGACATCTATGAACTTGTCCATGACGCCGTCTACCGGTTCATCACCAGCGCTTGACCCGGCTCGTGTCAAACGAACACGGGGTTGGCCCCAAAGGCCATCTTTCTTCAAGAAGAGGAAAGGCGTTTCGCGCGTCTAGACGATGATCAGAAAGGGTGCCCCTTATATTTGGGACACCCTCGCTTACTTTTGGAAAAACGCCCGCTTTGCCACCTTTTCCACAAGACCCGGAGCGAGCCGGTACAGCCGGCTGCCGAGATCCATCCAACGCGGCATGTTCACTTCGCGCGTTGGCGTCATCATCGCGGCAACAACGCGCTTCGCCACCGCCTCCGGCCTTAACATCCAACGCGAGACATTGCGCACATACTCTCCCGATTCATCAGCGGCCGAAAAAAAGTTCGTCTCCACCGGCCCCGGATTGACGGCCGTGACAAAAATGCCAAAGCGCCCCGCCTCGAGGCGGAGGCTGTCGGTAAAGCCAACGACCGCGTGTTTCGTCGCGGAATAGACACTCGACTTCGGCGTCGCGATTTTGCCGGCTTGCGACGCAATGTTGATAATATGGCCGCTTCCTCTCTCTTTCATATGCGAATACACCGCCTTCGTACAGGCGATGAGGCCGAAGACGTTGACGGCAAACATCCTCTCCATTTCATCCAAGTCGATGTCCTCGACATAGCGAAAGACGCCAAACCCGGCGTTGTTGACCAACACATCGATCGCGCCAAGATCCGCAATGAGCTGGGAAACAACCGCCTCGATCATGCCGCGGTCGCTGACATCAAGCGATGCATACGGGGCGCGAATGCCGGTTTGCGCTTCGATCCGCGCGCTCGCTTCTTTCAGCTTTTCTTCACTGCGCGCCAAGAGCACCGGCACCGCCCCTTGGCGCGCCGCTTCATAGGCGATTTGCTCGCCAATTCCTCCCGACGCTCCGGTAATGACGACATGGCGCCCCTTCAGCCGCACACCGACACCCCCACCGCTTCGTAGACGTATCGGCCGGCTTCCTGCTTTTTCGTCACATACCCGTTCGCCTCGAGATAATCAAGCTGGCCGATCGTCTCTGACATCGTCAGCATGAGCTGGCGTTCGTAAGCGGTCGGGAACAGCTTTTGACAAACGTCAAACACCGTATGCGGGCGTTCTTTCACCATTTCGAGCACCCGCTCGGCGCGCTGGCGCTGCTTACCCAGCCGCTCGCGAACGAGCGCCGGAATATCGGTCGCATCGTCGCCATGGCCGTTTAGCGAGCGAACGATATCGTATTGCAGCATTTTTTGCAGCGACTCGTTGTACTGCAACAACGGTTTCGGCCGTCCCGTCTCTCCTTCCGCCGGCGGCTCCATCATTGGATTCGGGGAAATATGAACAAGCAAATGATCGCCGCCGATCAGCAATCCGTCCGCCTCGCGGTAGAGGGCGATATGGCTTTGCGCATGCCCCGGCGTTTCGATGACCTGCCACCCGGGCATCCCCGGCACCGCGTCCCCTTCCGTCACCATGATGTCAAGCCCGCGCCGGCTTGCGTAGCGAAGCGATCCGCCTTCTTTGGACAGCTGACTGAACAAACGGCGGTCGACGCCGCATTCCGTAAAAAATTCCTGAAAAAATTGGACGTACCGCTCCATAAACGAACGTTCGCGGCGCAAAAACGGATCCGCTTTCGGATGGCCGATGATCGGCGCATGCGGAAAATAATCAAGCAAGCCGACATGATCCGGATGATGGTGAGTAATGACGATTTGTTCAATATCCTCTGGCGCATAACCGACCTCGCCAAGCTGCTTCACAAACAGCTGCCATGCTTCCTCTGTTTTCACTCCGGCATCGACCAGCGTCAACCGATCGCCGGCGATCACGTACATATGCACATCGCCGACCGGAAACGGCGTCGGCACCGTGATCCGATACACTCGTTCCTCGTTCATTGCGTTCCCTTCTTTCCTCAAGTTCATGAACCATCCCGTTCGAACCGTTTCATCAGTCAAAATGAATAGTTATTCATTATATTTTATTTTACAGTTTACACCGATTTCATCCATTTGTCATGCCTTTTTCTTCCGCACGACGAAATTGCAAAAAAATTCGCTCTCCTCTCTTGACAACAGCGCCTGTCCCGCGGCATAATGACTAATAACATCACGGATACGGCAAACCGGCGATGAACAGGGCCAGTAAACCGCAAACGGCACCAGAGAGCGAAGCCCGCGGCTGGAAGGCTTTGCGGCCCTCTTTGCGGTTGAACCTACCCTAGGAGCTGTTAGGCCAACCTAAACGCCTCCCCGGCGTTATCGGGGCAGAGTCGGGCCTGTTTGGCGCTTGGGCCAAATCGGGCCAAAAAAGGTGGTACCGCGGAAACGAAGGTTTTCCGTCCTTTTGCAGGACGGGAAACCTTTTTCTTTTGGATGGATACACCAAGGCAAGGAGGAGTGGAATGATGAACAACGAACGAACGATCGCGCTCATCGGCGCCGGCTCGATGGCGGAAGCGCTCATCGCCGGCATGACGAAAGCGTTTTGCCATCCGGCGCACATTGTCGTCGCCAACCGACAAAACCGCGCTCGGCTCGAGGAGCTGGCGCGCCAATACGGTGTTTGCACGGCGGGTTGCGCGCAAGAAGCCGTCAAACAAGCGGATATCGTCATTTTGGCGATGAAGCCGAAAGACGTCGTCGAAGCGATGAACGCCATCGCACCGACCCTCCGCGCCCATCAGCTCATTCTTTCACTGCTCGCCGGCATCACGACCGAGACGATCGAACGGCTCGCCGGACGCAACATCCCTGTCGTGCGCGCCATGCCAAACACATCCGCCGCCGTCGGCTTATCAGCGACCGCGATCGCCGGCGGCCGCTTCGCCGCGAAAGAACATCTTGAGGTCGCCAAACAGCTGTTTGAAACGGTCGGCATCGTCGCTGTTGTGCCGGAGAAGGACTTGCATGCGGTCACCGGCCTGTCCGGGAGCGGTCCGGCGTATGTGTATTACTTGGTCGAAGCGATGGAAAAAGCGGCGGCCGACATCGGCCTTGAGCGAGATGTCGCCAAACGGCTCATTTTGCAAACGATCATCGGCGCAGCCGAGATGCTAAAAGCGTCCGACAAGCACCCATCCGTCCTGCGCCGTGAAGTCACGAGCCCAGGCGGCACGACCGAAGCCGGCATTGGCGTGCTTGAGCAATACCGGTTCCAAGAAGCGGTCATCGCCTGCATCCGCCGGGCGACGGCCCGCTCCGAAGAGCTCGGCAGCGCTCTTCTCGCTGCCATCGCCGAAGCGTAAAGAGCGGACCTCCGGAGCGCGCCGCTCCTTTTCCCGCCTAGCCCGAACACGGCGACAATCCGTTTTATTTTGTTTTTGATAAGCAGCGTGCTATCATTCAGTAATGAACCATTCATTGGCCTAGAAAGGAGCTGCTTGTCATGAACACGATGCTGTTTTCGCCGTATACAATCCGCGGGCTGACGCTGAAAAACCGAATTGTCATGTCGCCGATGTGCATGTATTCGTGCGACACGAAAGACGGCGCCGTACGCACGTGGCATAAAATCCACTACCCGGCTCGCGCTGTCGGCCAAGTCGGCTTGATTATCGTTGAAGCGACCGGCGTGACGCCGCAAGGTCGCATTTCTGAACGCGACTTAGGCATTTGGAGCGATGACCATATCGCCGGGCTTCGCGAACTCGTTGGGCTTGTGAAAGAGCATGGGGCGGCCATCGGCATCCAGCTTGCCCATGCGGGGAGAAAATCGCAAGTGCCGGGAGAGATCATCGCTCCGTCAGCCGTCCCGTTTGATGATTCGTCGCCGACGCCAAAAGAAATGACGAAAGCCGACATTGAAGAAACGGTGCAAGCGTTCCAAAACGGCGCACGGCGCGCGAAGGAAGCCGGCTTTGACGTCATTGAAATCCATGCCGCCCACGGCTACCTCATTAACGAATTTTTATCGCCGCTCTCCAACCGGCGCCAAGACGAGTACGGCGGCTCTCCGGAAAACCGTTACCGTTTCTTGGGCGAGGTGATCGACGCTGTCCGCGAGGTGTGGGACGGACCGCTTTTTGTCCGCATCTCGGCGTCCGACTACCATCCGGACGGGCTGACGGCCAAAGACTATGTCCCATACGCCAAGCGGATGAAAGAACAAGGAGTCGACCTCGTCGATGTCAGCTCCGGCGCTATTGTTCCGGCGCGCATGAACGTCTATCCCGGCTACCAAGTGCCATTTGCCGAACTGATCCGCCGTGAAGCAGACATCCCGACCGGCGCTGTCGGCCTCATTACGTCCGGCTGGCAAGCGGAAGAAATTTTGCAAAACGGCCGCGCCGATCTCGTCTTTTTGGGGCGCGAGCTGCTGCGCAACCCGTATTGGCCATACGCCGCGGCGAGAGAGCTGGGCGCAAAAATCTCGGCGCCCGTCCAATATGAGCGCGGCTGGCGGTTTTAACCGCGCGGGATCGAAAACGAGGCGAAATCAACGGCGAGCTCGGTGTTCGGAAACACGCTGCGCGCCTCGGCGACGAGCTGCAGCGCCGCCTCACCTTGGTAGCGAGAGCTGATATGGGTCAAAATAAGCCGCTTCGCCCCGGCCCGCCTCGCCACCTCGGCTGCGTCTGTGGTCGTGGAATGGAAATAGTCATGGGCCAGCCGCTGTTCCGCCGCGGCAAACGTCGCCTCGTGGACGACGACATCGGCATCGCGGGCGAGTTCAATCGCCGCTTCGCAAAAACGGGTGTCGCCCAACACGGCGACGATTCTCCCCTTTTGCGGCGGCCCGACAAATTCGCGCCCGTCGATGACCGTGCCGTCATCCAGCACGACCGTTTTTCCTTGCTTAATTTCTTGATAAATCGGGCCGGGGCGGACGCCGAGTGCTTTCAATCGATCGACCAAGAGCGGGCCGGGCAAATCTTTTTCAACGACGCGGAAACCGTATGACGGCATGCCGTGATCGAGCCGTTTGGCGATGACGGAAAACCGTTCATCGTCAAAAATGACGCCCTCATCGATCTCCACAATGTTCAGTTCATACCGGAGCTTTGTCCCGCTGACGGCAAGGGCCGTTTCGACAAACGAGCGAATGCCTTTTGGGCCGAAAACCGTAAGCGGCGTCTCGCCGCTTTGAAACGAACGGCTGCCTAGCAGTCCAGGCAATCCGAACAAATGGTCGCCATGCAAGTGCGTAATAAAAATATGCTCGATGCGGCGCGGGCGAATGGCGGTATGCAAAATTTGATGCTGCGTCGCTTCGCCGCAGTCAAACAGCCATGTCGCCCCGCGTTCGCCAAGCAGCTGCAGGGCGACGGACGATACGTTGCGCTCTTTGGCCGGCACGCCGGCACCCGTGCCTAAAAACAACAGTTCCAACGCGCTTCACTCCTTTTTCTCGCTCAACATTGCCTGTTGTTAGCGTACCAATGTCAAAACGGCTTTTCAACTTTCTTTTGCGCTCAAAAACGCCGGGTTGGCGCCCGGCTCTTTCATGAACATAAACGCTTTCCCGCCGGAAAGCAACAAAGTGTTTGCGTTCCGACCGGCAAACCTCTACAATGGTTTCATTGAAGAGACAAATTTGGTTAAAGCGAGGTACATACGGTGGACAACATGAATCCGAAATCGATCATCGTCATTTTCGGAGCGACGGGAGATTTGGCGAAACGGAAACTGTTTCCGTCCCTTTACCGCCTGTATGAAAAAGGGCATTTGAACGAGCAATTCGCTGTCGTCGGCGTCGCGCGCCGCCCGTTGTCGGCCGACGAGTTCCGGAACTATGTGCGCGACTCGGTCGAAACGGCGTTTCACCAAAAGCTCGCCGACGGCCGATTCACCTCCCATTTCTATTACCATCCGTTCGACGTGACGGAAGCCGAGTCGTACCAGCGCTTAAAGTCGCTCCTCGAACAGCTCGACGGCACATACAAGACCGAAGGCAACCGCATCTTTTATTTGGCGATGGCGCCGGAATTTTTCGGCACCGTTACTTCCCGCTTGCAGTCGGAAGGATTGACGGAAACGCACGGCTTTAAGCGGCTCGTCATCGAAAAGCCGTTCGGGCATGACTTGGCGAGCGCCGAGAAGCTGAATGACGAGATTCGCCGCGTCTTTTCCGAGCGGGAAATCTACCGGATCGACCATTACCTCGGCAAAGAAATGGTGCAAAACATCGAGGTCATCCGCTTTTCAAACGCCATTTTCGAGCCGCTTTGGAACAACCGGTTCATCGCCAACATTCAAATCACATCGAGCGAAACGCTCGGCGTCGAAGACCGCGGCCGCTACTACGACCATTCCGGGGCGCTGCGCGACATGGTGCAAAACCATATGCTGCAAATGGTCGCTCTGTTGGCGATGGAACCGCCGATCAAATTAACGACCGATGACATCCGCCATGAAAAAGTGAAAGTGTTGCGCGCCTTGCGCCCGATTGCGCACGATGAAGTCGACCGCTATTTCGTGCGCGGCCAATACGGACGCGGAACCATCCACGGCAAACACGTGCCGGCGTACCGCGAAGAGCCGAACGTCGATCCGAACTCGAACACGGAAACGTTCGTCGCCGGAAAACTTTTGATCGACAACTTCCGCTGGGCCGGCGTGCCGTTTTACATCCGCACCGGCAAACGGATGGCGGAAAAATCGACAAAAATCGTCGTCCAATTTAAAGATGTACCGATGAACTTGTATTACCGGACGAATGAGACGATCGCCCCGAACTTGCTCGTCATCCACATCCAGCCGGACGAAGGGATCACCCTTCATTTAAACGGCAAAAAAACCGGGGAATCGACGACCATAACAGCTCCATTTCAACTCGACTATTGCAACAACTGCATCGATGGGATCAACACGCCGGAAGCGTACGAAAAGCTGTTGTACGACTGCATGCGCGGCGATGCGACGAACTTCACCCATTGGGACGAGGTGGCAGCGTCATGGCAATTTGTCGACCCAATTTCTGAGGTGTGGGCGAACACAAAAGCTTCCGACTTTCCGAACTACGCGGCTGGCTCCATGGGCCCGGCGGCTGCGGACGAGCTGCTCAAACAAGACGGCTTCCACTGGTGGCCGATCGAGCATCCGCGTTCGTAAAGACGAGATGGGCCCGCCTGTTGCGCCCATCTCGTCCTCTTTGCCAAACCAACATAGGGCGCTTGCCCCTTTATCCCTCATGCAAAGGAGCGAATGAACGATGAAAGTGTATGACGTCACCGCCCCGATTTACGAGGGCATGCCCGTGTATAAAAACAAACCGGAAAAACAGCCGAAGCGCACCACCGTCACCAACGGCTATGTGACCGAATCGCGCATTGACATGGACGTGCACACCGGCACGCACATTGACGCCCCTCTTCATATGGTCGAAGGCGGGGCGACGTTTGAAACGATTCCATTGGACGACCTCGTCGGCCCGTGCAAGCTGTTCGATTTAACCGATGTCAACGACCGGATCACGAAAGACGACATCGCGCATCTTGACATTCAAAAAGGCGACTTCGTTCTGTTTAAAACGAAAAACTCCTTTGATGATGCATTTAACTTTGAGTTTATTTTCGTCGCCGAAGACGCGGCCCGGTATCTAGCCGACAAACACATCCGCGGCGTCGGCATCGACGCCCTTGGCATCGAACGGGCGCAAGAAGGCCACCCGACCCATAAAACGCTGTTTGGCGCCGGTGTCATCGTCATCGAAGGGCTGCGGCTGAAAGACGTCCCCGAAGGCCGCTATTTCATGGTCGCCGCCCCTCTCAAACTCGTCGGCACCGACGCCGCCCCGGCGCGCGTCTTGCTGTTGGACCGCGAGCCGTAAAAACAGCCGGTCCCCCGATGGGACCGGCTGTTTGATCATGTCAAATTGAATATTCGCCATGGCCGCCCTAAAGACTGGTAAAATGGCGGGGGCTTCCCCGCCTCTGTTTACAGCTCTTCCCCGTTCGTGCGAATGACGCGCTGGAACCAGTAGAAGCTTTTTTTCTTATAGCGCTTCAAATCGCGCAAGTTCTCGTCGTCGCGGTTGACGAAAATGACGCCGTAGCGCTTGCGCATCTCCCCTTGCGAGCTTAACAAGTCGGTTGCTCCCCACATTAAATAACCGATCACCTCGACGCCTTCTTCCATCGCCATCTTCATTTGTTCGATATGGCGGCGCAAATAGTCGATCCGCTCATCATCTTCGACCGTGCCGTCCTCATTCAGCTCCTCTTCCAATCCGATCCCGTTTTCGGTGATGAAAATGGGCATCTGATAGCGGGCGTACACGTCTTTTAAGGCCATCCGCAACCCGATCGGATCGATCGCCCAGCCCCATTTCGTCTTTGGCAAATAGGGATTCGGTTCAAGCCCTTTGATGATCCGCTCATCCTGTTCCTGATGGCGGACGATTTGGCTTTGATAGTAGCTGAACGACAAAAAGTCGACCGTCTGCGAACGGAGCAACTCCTCATCCCCCGCTTCGAGCGGCAGGCAGATTCCTTTTTTCTCAAGCCGGTTGGTCACATAACGCGGATAGGCGCCGCGGGCGAACACATCAAAGAAGAAATCAATGAACAGCTCTTTCGCCTGCACGTTCGCCAAAGCGTCTTCCGGCCGGCATGTCGCCGGATACGTCGTCAAATACGTCACCATCCCGCCGATCTTCGCCTCGGGAGCGATTTCGCGCAGCGCCTTCACCGCTTTCGCGTGGGCGATAAACACGTTATGACAGACGCGGTAGGCAAACGCTTCCGGGTCTTCGTCTTCCGGCCCAATCGCCCCCCATAAATGCGGCTGTTCGAGCACTAAATTTTGTTCGTTGAACGTCAGCCAATAGTTCACTTTCCCGCGGTAACGCGCAAATACGGTGCGCGCGTACCGTTCAAACAAGTCGACGACCTTTCGCGAGGCAAAGCCGTTGTATTTCTTGGCCAACGCCAGCGGCAAATCAAAATGGTACAGCGTAATGACCGGCTCGATGCCGTTCGCTCTCAATTCATCAAACACGGCGTCATAAAACGCCAAGCCCGCTTCATTCGGCTCCCCTTCCCCGTCCGGAAAAATGCGCGTCCAAGCGATGCTCGTCCGGTAGGCGGTAAAGCCGAGCTCCTTGAACAAAGCGATGTCTTCTTTGTAGCGATGGTAAAAATCGACCGCCACTTTCCAATCGGAATGCCCTTTTGGAATCGGGCGCGCATCAACGATCGACAGCCCTTTGCCGCCTTCGTTCCACGCCCCTTCCGTCTGAAACGACGTCACCGCCCCGCCCCATAAAAAGTCGTCGGGGATGATCGATTTACGCTGTTGTGACATGGAAAGACCCTCCTATCTGTGAACAGACGTGTTTAAGTGATTGAACGCCTTGGAAAATTCACCTTTGGGCATCATCCTCATGATGACATATTTGCTTCTTTATAAAACGAGACGAGCGGAGGTACGAGCCCGTCTAGACGTTGTGAAAACTGTTTCATGCGCTTTGGAGAACCAACGCTCCCAGCAATGGCAATTTTATCTTAATTAGGCGAGAAGACTCCCACTTCAACGAAGCGAAGCGGAGTAAGTGGGAGATGAATCGCCTTAACTATATTTTGCTGAAAATAGGATAGATTCAGTAAAATATAGTATAATATAGTTAGATGGGAGGTGAAAAAATGTATTTTTGTATCAAACAACAGCTAAATGGTTTGACCAAAGAAGAATACTTGACTCTTCGAGAACTGTGCCATATTGCCAAGAACATGTACAACGTCGGA
>NZ_JBREBQ010000018.1:0-66869 GCF_052906625.1 Geobacillus sp. CCR
GGATGGACGCACCGCTGGTGTACCAGTTGTCCCGCCAGGGGCACCGCTGGGTAGCTATGTGCGGACGGGATAAGCGCTGAAAGCATCTAAGCGTGAAGCCCCCCTCAAGATGAGATTTCCCACCGCGCAAAGCGGGTAAGATCCCTCGAAGATGACGAGGTCGATAGGTCCGAGGTGGAAGCGTGGCGACACGTGGAGCTGACGGATACTAATCGATCGAGGGCTTGACCTATAAGCGGCTTCTTCCGACGGTTATCTAGTTTTGAAGGAATGAATTCTTCTCATGATGCGGAAGTAGTTCAGTGGTAGAACACCACCTTGCCAAGGTGGGGGTCGCGGGTTCGAGTCCCGTCTTCCGCTTTTCCATCATGCGCTCGTAGCTCAATTGGATAGAGCATCTGACTACGGATCAGAAGGTTAGGGGTTCGAATCCTCTCGAGCGCGTTTATTAACTAACTTCAAAAAAAGATATTGACAAAAAAAACAATTAGCGATTATATTTTTATTGCAGTCGTTTCTAAGACAAGTCCTAATGATATTGATCATGCGGGTGTAGTTTAATGGTAAAACCTCAGCTTCCCAAGCTGAAGTCGTGGGTTCGATTCCCATCACCCGCTTTCCTTTATTTTATCGTGAATATCGTATGGATATTGTTCCAGCAGCTCAGCTGGATAGGGCAACGAGCAAAGTCATCTTCGAAATGGCTACGAGTTGTCCTGATGCACCAAGCTTCCTTGAGTAGGCTTGTAGAGGAAGGGACAGCGGGAATGTTGGGGTGTCCTGTTGATTATGTCCCAGCAGCTCAGTAGGATAGAGCAACGAGCAATAGCTTCTTTGAAACAACTGCGAGTTGCCCCGACGCATCGGGCTTCTTCGAATCGGCTTGTAGAGGAAGGGGCAGCGGAATAATGAGAGTGTCATCATGATTACTATGTCCCAGTAGCTCAGTAGGATAGAGCAGCGGCCTTCTAAGCCGTCGGTCGGGAGTTCGAGTCTCTCCTGGGACGCCATTTCCATACAAAAAGAACGCGCAAAAGGCGCTGGAACGAAGTTCTCCGATCGCCAGGAAAGAAGATTGATTCCATGTGCGAGAGGGGAATTTTTTATTTGGTTATAAGAGCCGACAGTGGGAATATTGGAGTGTTCTGTCGATGATGTCCCAGCAGCTCAGCAGGATAGAGCAACGAGCAATAGCTTCTTTGAAACAACTGCGAGTTGCCCCGACGCATCCATCTTCTTCGAGTAAGCTTGTAGAGGAAGGGGCATCGGCCCTAAGCCGTCGGTCGGGAGTTCGAGTCTCTCCTGGGACGCCACTTACATACGATTCGTTCCGGTTAAAATCCTCAAAACCCTTGATACGATCGCGTTTGCGGTCGTTTTTCATTTTTTGGGAATCCCGAAAAAAACGATAGGATCCGAAAAAATTTTGCACGAATTTTGCGCGGTGATCACAGGGCATTATAGAGTTCCATCATGGTTTGATCTACCTGCCGCGATTCTTTTTGTTCCTTCTCGTCTATGATGTGAGAGTAGAAATATTGTTTTTTGGGTTAGCATCTATGGATCTGTATTAGCGATGGAATTGAATTCTATTGAAAGGTATCATGCACTTGCTAAAAGTAGTGCGATATTTCTGGGGATCGCATTATGGGATTTTACAGTAGCACTCTCTGTACATTTGGGAAGAAAAATGATAAGTCAAAAGTGGCTAAAATGGTTATCTGTTGCTGCAGGGATTTCTTTGATTGGATTTGGTATAAGCTTTGGATATAGAGCCTTTAAAACGTTGCTACATATGATATAATTTTTGGCATCAAAAGATACCTCGATCAATACGATTACTTGATTGTGTTCTGTTTGAATTTCCCATACTTTTGGCCACGCTAGATATGCGAACAACGGTGTATTTTAAAGACGGTATAGCTGTCATACAAGCTAATGATACTGGCGAAATTGTTAGTATTGTTACTAGAAGCCCGGTGAAAAACGGGGCGTTGCGGGCAAATCAACGGCGTTGGATCAGAATCGCAAGCCCGTTTGTCAAAGTTTCTCTAATTGAAAAATAGGTGGGCCATCAACCTTCTTCACTAAATCACCAGCTTTCTAGAAAGAATCCAAAAAAAGATTGGAGGGAAATCGATGGATGATTTGTTGCAGTGCATCGAAGACGATCTTGAAGGAAATTTGCCGCCAGAGCAATTTTCTTATGATTTTCCTGCTATATATGCATCTTATTTCGATGATGGAGATTTAGACGAAAAGTACATCGACGCGTTTGATGATATTTCGGAAGCGTGCGGCTGGTATGAGCCTAACCCTCTTCATAGAGAGGACGACGATGAGTATATCGGAGAAGAAGAGCTGAGGAACAAAGTAGAGGAAAAATATCAAACGATTAAGAAATTGTCGACGAGAAGCACTTAACCTACTCGAATGGTTACGTGCTTTTTTATTTTCCCTCGTCTTTTTAGCATTTGTAGACGTAAAAGAACAAAGTGGTTCGTGGCCGTAACCACCATTGAAAGTTCCTTTGGTTGGCCTCATCGCATATTGGGTCGAATTTTGTCTCGCAAATGAAAACAAATTGAAACGTTCATGGCGGCGAAAGTTTGTTAAAATGTATAGGATAGAAATAAAATTAGAAAACGTGCCATACAATGAACATGCATGGCAAATATACGAGTCAGGTGATCGACATGGGGTTTGAACAGCAACTTGTTCATAAAACATTTTACGAGACGCTCGTCGAGGCGGGGGAACGCGACGTTGTCAGCGCGCTTGGCGATATGTTTTTCACGGCGCATCGGGATGGCGCTGATTTGTCGTCGATTCGCTTTGCCCAAGGGGAAGTGTATTTCCACCGCCGCGACTACGAAGCGGCGATCTTGAAATGGGAACAAGTCCATCACGACGATTTGCGTCCGTGGGCGCAAAAAAATATCGCCGACAGCTACTATGAGCTTGGACGGCTCGAGCTGGCCGAGGAGCTGTACCGTTCGATTGAGACGGAAAGCGAAACGTTGCATGCGGAAATCATTTTGCGCCTGTTTTCGCTCTACCGTGAGTTGGGGGAAAACGCGAAAGCGGATGATATGATTAAGCGCGGTGTGACGTTGTATCCGGATTATCCGAACATGACCGAATGGGCGCGCGCCTTTTTCGAGGAGCAAGGTGATTGGGAAAGCGCCGTCGAGCTTGCTTTAGGAGAGGCGGTGCGGACGTCGGCGCGCCGCTGGGCGGACATCTTGACCGGTTATGTGGAACAAGGACATGCGCGAACGATGGCGCCTGCGCGGTTTTCACGCTGCCTGGCGCTGTTGTACGAAACGGATCGGGTGAAGTTTGAACGGCTTGTGCAGGCGCTATGGAACGGTTATCGGGATGGTGACCTCTATTTTTCGTGGCTCGCGGAGTGGAATCGCCTCTATGATGAGTTGTCGATCGGCCGCGACTACGACTGGAAGCGAATTCCCGGCCTTTTAGGGGAAGCCTATGCAGGATTGATGAAAGGCCCGTACCGATTGAAAGAGTTGGTGGAAGTGGTGCCACCGCTTGTCAAAAGCTGGGTGAGTTTAGCCGACGGTCCGGAGACAGCGGTGGCCGCGGCTGCCTTGTTGGCTTGGAGTGAGAAATTTCCTGAGGCGTTTGAAGAAGAGACGGTCAACGACGCCGCTAAGCGGCTCGTCCATGCGAAACGGCAAGCTGGGGAAGCGGGTGTGTCGCTATTTGAAGAAATTGCCGATTGGGCGGAAGAGCAGCGGGCGGGCTCGCATTTCCGCTTCCGCTGGTTCGTGCGGCAGCTGTCTGATTCGCGGACGCATTTCGTTTTGGTCGCTGGGGCGTCGCGCCATGAGCGGTTGGCGTTTTTGCGGACGTTGGTCGGCGAGGCAGCGTTGGCGGCGCCATCTGCGCCGGTGCTTGCGTGGAGAAACGGCGGGGAGATGGAAGTGGCGAAAATCAGCGACGACCAGTTTACCGTTTTTTCGAGCATTGACGAATTTCAACAGGCAACGGGCGGCCGCGGAAGCCGATTCTCCGATGACGCTGTCATTGAATGCACGGCGCCGTTTTCACTCGTGCCGCAAGGGATTGTCTTGTTGGATATCGGCCCGCTCGGCGGGCGCGCTTCATCCGACCATGAAGCGCTTGTGTCGTTTTCGCTTGCTGACAGCATTCTTTTTCTTCTCAACGGCGAGGATCCGTTTTCTAGCGCCGATGAACAGTTGATGCTGCAGCTTCGCGAGCGGGCGCCGTCTGCGCCGATGTACGTTTTGCTTCCTCCGGGCGACGGGATGGTGGATGAAGAGGAGACGGCGAGAATCGTTGAGGAAGTGGAAGCGCACGTTCGTACGATCGTTCCGGAGGCCAATGTCATGGTCTATTCGCCGCATGCGCCAAGCCGCAAGCAGCAGCAAGCCCTCGTCGGCTGGCTTGAGGAGATGCGCCGATGCGTGTCCCCTGTCCGCCGCGAGGAAGCGATTTTAACGACGATCCGCCAGTTCATCGCTCATTTGTTCCGGCAGCGAGCCGAGGCGGAAAGTCGACTGGCGGAGCTGGTCGTATGGAAAAAAGAAATGGCGGCCAAACTCAGCGGCGCCATTCATCAGCTTGGCGACCTGCAAGAGGAGAAAACGGCCAAAACGGCAAAGTCGTTCCACACCGTCTTGGCGGAAATGCGGGGCGAGCTGTTGACGGCGATTCCCGATCTGTTGCGCAGCATGGCGGATCTTGTGAGCGAAGACAGCGATTTTTCCCGCTTGCATCTTGAACTGAACGACAAAGCGAACGAACGGCTTCGCGCTTACCTTGATGAAGAGGCGCTGCCAAAGCTGCGCCGCGCCATGGAACAGTGGATTGCAGCGACGGAAGACGAATTCAACGAATGCCAGGTGTTTTTGCATGAAATGGGCGAAGGGTTTAACGCCATGTTCGGCCAGGAACGGCTCAAGCTCGAATGCGATTTTCGCCTTCTCGCCGATTGGCGGCGCGATACGGATCGGTTGATCAACGGGGTGCAAATTGACAAGGTGAACGTTTTCTTGCGGAGAACGCCAAGCCAGCTGCTGTTGAAAGGGGCGGGCAAACTGCTCGGTGCCTTTGCGCAAAACAAGGCGATGCTGGCGCAAAAGTATAAGCAGTTTATCCAGACGCAAGATTACGCTGAGGTGGTGGAGGCGATCATCCAGCAGTTGTTGCTGCCGTTTGAATGGTTTGCCAAATCGCTTGAGCGTGATGTCACTCAATTTTTCCATGCGCCATTGACGGCGCTCGATGAAACGTTGAAACGGCTGGAGCTGGAGATCGCTGCCCAGGAAGGCGAGCTCAAACATATGCGCAAAAACCCTGAGGCGTACCGCGACCCGCTCGTGCTCTTTGGCATTCGTTTGCGGCAATGCGAGCAGCTGGCGCAGGCGGCATCTGCCGCTGTGCAATTGCGGCAGGATGAAAACAAACCAATCAGTTCGGTCTAATGGTTCCGTGCAAAACCGTGCTTGAACGGAATAAGGCTGCGCCAACGGTCGGGTCTGGCCGCTCGTTTGGCGCAGCCTTATTGTTTAGAGCTGGCGAAACCGATTACGCCAGTTCGAATGCCCAGTTGCCGCTGCGGAAAATCGGCTCTCGCTTCCCGTCTTTCGTCACGCCGTCAATGTTCAGATCAGCTGAGCCGATCATAAAGTCGACGTGGACGAGGCTGTCGTTGACGCCGCGACGGTCGAGTTCGTCTTTGGACAATGAAGCGCCGTTCTCGATATTGGTCGGATACGCCTTGCCGAGCGCCAAATGGCAAGCGGCGTTTTCGTCAAACAGCGTGTTGTAAAAAATGAGATTGGACAGCGACACCGGCGATTGGTGCGGCACGAGGGCGACTTCCCCGAGGCGGCGCGCCCCGTCATCGGTGTCAAGCAAATGCTTAAGCGTCTCATATCCTTGTTCGGCGCTGAAGTCGACGACTTGACCGTCTTTGAACGTGAGCGTAAACCCATCGATCACGTTGCCGTTGTAATTGAGCGGCTTCGTGTTGCGCACCGTGCCGTTGACGCCGTCTTTATGCGGCATGGTAAACACTTCTTCGGTCGGGATGTTGGGATTGAAGCGCACGCCGCTTTGACTCGTCGCCGCGCCGCCGTGCCAGACGTGCCCGTCGACGAGTTCGACCGTGAGATTGGTGCCGGGCGCTTCGTAAACGAGCTGTTTGTATTGCTTGTTGTTTAAGTAATCGACGATGCGGGCGAGCCGGTCGTTATGTTCGCGCCAGGCAGCGATCGGATCGTCATGATCGATGCGGGTGATGCGGAAAATCGCTTCCCATAATTTGTCGATGGCTTCTTCATCGCGCAGATCGCCAAATACTTTTTGCGCCCACGCCGGTGTGGGGACGGAAATGAGCGACCAGCAGTTCCGATCGGCCATAATGGCGCTCCGGTAGTTGGCGAGCGCTTGGGCGGCCGTTTTATTGGCGGTGGCGATCCGCTTCGGATCAACATCTTTCAATAAGTCCGGGTTCGGGGCGTAAATGGATAAAAAGGCAGCGCCTTGTTCGGCGAGTTCTTCCATCGCTCTCGCCCGCCACATCGGATACTCGGAAAACGCTTCCTCTGGGGCGTAGTGAAATTTAATGTAAGTAAGCGCCTCGTCGTTCCACTCGACATACACGTGTTTCGCCCCGGTTTCGTACGCGGTTTTGGCGATTTTGCGGACGAGCGGCGCCGCCTCGAGCGGGGCGTTGACGAACAGCGTTTGCCCAGGCTGAATGTTGACGCCGACTTTCACGGCCAATTCAGCGTATTTGTGTAACTCGTTTTCCCAGCGATCCATATCGTTCACTCCTTTTTTTGGTGTCAAGTCCACTTTATTACATGACGATGCGTTTCGCAACTTTTTGAACAACGAAACGTGATGACTGCCTAAGGAAAAGAAAGGTGACAACGAGTTGAGTTAGGATTTAAAAAAGCAAACCGGCATAAATCGCTTCTTATCGTCATAATGGTAGTAATGAAATAAATAAGTCATGAAGCTGCACTTTTATTGGCTGCACCGGCATTGTCGTCTTCGTTCGATGGCAATGTCGGTTTTTTTACGGGGGAAACGGTGGGCGGTGGTGTCGTGAGGCAAACAATATAGCGAGGGGGAGAAACAATGAATGGCATCATCTTGGCGGAACTCGTGCTGTATTGTCTTGTGATGGCAGCGCTTGGCTATTGGTATGGGAAAAAGGAGATGAGCCATTCCGACTTTTTGCTTGGCGGAAAAAAACTTCCCGGCTGGGCGCTCGCGTTTTCCGAGCGGGCGACGGGCGAATCGGCATGGCTGTTGCTTGGCTACACGGGGTTTGTGTTTGCGAGCGGTCTTTCCGCGATTTGGGTGGCGGTGGGCATTGTGATCGGCATTATCGGCGCCTGGCTTTTTTTGGCTGACCGGTTTCGCCAAGAGGCGGAGCGGTACGGCGCGCTGACCTTGCCCGGCTATTTGGCGAAACGGTTCGGCGCGCATGGGCAAACGATTTTATGGCTTGCGACCGTCCTTATTTTTAGCTTTATGATGTTTTATTTCAGCGCACAAATTGCCGGAGCGGGCAAGACATTGTTTACCGTTTTCCATATCGACCCAGCGCTTGGCATGGTCATCAGCGTGGCGATTGTCATTATCTTGTCATACACCGGCGGATTTGTCAGCGTCGTCTGGACGGATATGATTCAAAGTGTGCTCATGCTGGCGACGCTCGTGATTTTGCCTATCGTGGCAGTGGTGGAAATTTACAGTGGTGGCTTGTCGATCAGTGAAGCGCTCCATCACGCAAAACCGGGCCTCGATTCATGGACGGGGGGAGTCACTGGATTTGCGCTCGGGCTATTGCTGTTTAACAATTTTGCCTGGTTTTTCGGCTATCTTGGCGGACAGCCGCAACTGAGCGTCCGCTTCATGGCGTTGAAAGACGCCCGCGAGGCGAAAACGGCCAAAACAGTGGCGATCGTTTGGACATTATTGGCGTATGGCGGAGCGTTTTTGATCGGCCTTGCGGCGATTGCCCTTTACCAAGGACAATCATTCACCGATGTCGAGACCGTGCTGCCGAAAATGGTGTTGGACTTGTTGCCGCCATGGTTGGCCGGGCTGCTGTTATCCGGCATTTTGGCCGCCATCGTGACAACGGCCGATTCGCAGCTGCTGGTGATCACGAGCTCCATCAGCGAAGATATTGTCCGCCGCTCGCTGCGCCTCCGCCTGTCGGAAAGGCAGCTTGTCGCCCTTTCCCGCGCGGTGGTGGTCATCGCCGGGTTGCTTGGCTTGGTGCTGGCGATGACATCCGAATCGCTTGTGTATTTCATTGTCAGCTGGGCGTGGGCTGGAATCGGCTGCACGCTGTCGCCGGCGATTTTGCTTTCTTTCTTCTGGAAAAGATATTCCGGAATCGGCGCCATCGCGACCATTGTTGCCGGTTTTGTCAGCACGGTCATCTGGATTTCCTCGCCGCTTGAGGCTATCATCAGTTCACGGTTTACGACGTTTGCCATTGCGCTGGTGGCCGGGGTGCTGTTCAGCTTGTTGTTTCCTGATCGTCAGCGGACGATGTGATCGATCACGTCAATGCGTTAGCATGAGGGTGTCCCGAAAGAGGCGGGACACCTTTTTTCTAGACGGAACGCTTGATGATATCCAGCCTCTTTGAAGAAAAGGCGGGCGTTTATGCCGGCCTGGTGCTGTGTTGGTTGCCGTTTTGTCAACGTTGTTCGCTGTCCAAAAACCGTCGCACCATTTGGGCGCATGCCTCCCGGTCGTAACGATGGTAAAAGGTTGTCGCAAACCGGGCCGGATCGCCGAAGAAAAACCGTTCGTACAGCGTCTGCCGCGTCCCGAAGGCGCTCATCGCCAAATCCCAGGCGAAGCGGAATAGCTGCACCCGCTGTTCGGCCGGAAGCGTCGCTGCCTGCAAATACCGCTCCAAATCCGGTCGGAGCGGAGAGGAGAAATCCGCTTCCGTTGGCAGACAAACAAGCCCGCTGGCGCCAAGCAGCTGAACGATGTCGACAAAACGCGGGTACAAGCGCGGGTATAAAAAGGCAGCGGCGTAAAGCGGGGCAGGATCGGGCACCATGGTGCCGCGCCGGTCCGGTTTCGCTTGGAGCTCGGCAGCGAGAAGCATCGCCCGAAGCGCTTCAAGGGCGGCGGCGATTTCCCCGATTTTTTCTTGCACATGCTGGTATCCGCCAATTTGGATGGCCTCGCTGAGCAGCTCCACCGTTCCAAGGAAAAACTCGGTTTTCACGATGCGCCGCGCCAGCACTTGGTGCAGCAGCATGATCGCCAAATGGGTTTCTTCATCTAGTTCTTTGGCCACCCATGCGTCTTTGTAGAAAAATACCCGATCCCATGGAACGAGCACATCGTCAAATACAACAATGGCGTCGATTTCATCAAAGTGCGCGCTGAGCGGGGCGTCAAACGAAGAGGCGCCAGCAGCAAAAGAAGGGCGGCAGATGAACTTCAACCCCGGCGTGTTGCTCGGAATCGAAAACGCGTACATGTATTCATCGCCAAGAAGCGTCCCGCCGGCTGGCAAAACGAGAAGTTCGTCAGTCATGCCGCCTTGGTTGGCGAGCAGGCGCGCGCCTTTGATGACGAGTCCGTCTGTCGTTTCGCGGATCACTTTGGCGGCGATCGGCTCGCCGTCTTCTTCCATATAGCCGAGGGAACGGTTCACTTGCGGATTGACAAACGTATGGGTAAACGACAAGTCGTTGTTGATCGCCCGCTCATAGAGGCGTTCGATATGTTCGGCGTAGGACGGGTGCTGCTGTCCGAAAAAGTCGGCCGCGGAAGCGAGCGCCATCACGGCGGTGTTCATGTAGTCGGGAGATCGACCCATCATCCCCGCTGTCAAGCGCGCCCATTCTTGGAACGCCAGGCGCCGGTGTTCGAGATCGTCTTTTGTCGTCGGCCGCAAAAACGCCGCGCCGGCCAGTTCCCCCGTCGATGTGCGGAACGTCAGCACCGGCTGTTTGTTTGGATTGTGCTGGGCGTCATATAAGCGGGCTTGGCTTCGGATTACGCCGGCGAAGGCCGGGTGTTCCGACAACTTTCCTCTCACCTGTTGGCCGTTAATCCATATATTGGATTGAAGGTTGTCGATTCGCTCGATATATTGGTCTCCGCGAATAATGGCCATCATTATCATCCCCTTTTTCCGCCAAACCGTTTATGGCCATTGTATGCACACCTAAGAAAAAGGGGAGGAGATTCACTCATGAACAAAGCAGGCCACTTCTACTCGGTTGCGCCCGTTTTGTTTAGCTCGGTAAAGCGCCTGATTGGCAAGGGAAAAAAAGCGTCTTAGCGTGTTCATCCGGCTACGGGATGGTTATGGCGGCTCTAACACTGACGGTGACGTAACTGGCAGCGGGCAATGAACGGTACGGAATGGCCAGCCGTTCAACGTCCACCCGTACTGCTTCGACGGCCGCTGTTGCCCCCTCATGAAACGCGGGGGTCGTTTATATTTTGCGAGCAGCAGCAATTCGCCATTTCGCCACAACTTTTCGAACATATTGTGAAATAGTGAACAAATCCATTTCATTTAGCGGAAAAAGGAGTACGATAAAAGTGTAAGGAAGATCTTCCAAAATGAAAGGGGAGGAACAAAATGGTTGTCAAATGGTTGCGCGAACACATCACGGCGTCGGCGTTGATGGTGGTGTTAAGGTTGTATTTAGGGTATGAATGGATGACGGCGGGGTGGGAAAAACTGACGAACGGTTTTGATGCCTCAGGATTTTTAAAAGGGGCGCTGGCGAATGCCACGGGCGAACACCCGGCTGTGCAAAGCTGGTGGGCGGCATTTATCGAAAACGTAGCACTGCCGAATGTCGGATTGTTCAACTTCCTCGTGCCATGGGGTGAATTTCTCGTCGGGATCGCGCTCATTCTCGGATTGTTTACGACTTTTGCCGCACTCATGGGAGCTGTCATGAACTTCGCCTTCATGTTCTCGGGCACGACGAGCACGAACCCGCAAATGGTGCTGCTCACCGTCTTCATCCTCGTCGCCGGAGCCAATGCCGGACGCTACGGTTTCGATCATTGGGTGCTGCCATATCTCCGCCATTGGTGGACGGATAAAACGCATCGTCCACATCGCCCGGCCGCAGCGCATAAATGACCGCCGTCAAGCCGCGTAAGCTGCTCCGGCTTTCCTCCTTTTCCTAACGGCTGCTCCTTCTCCAACGTGGAAGGGGGCGGCCGTTTGTCAGGGCGGCGAAAATGATGGGTCGTTCAAAAAAGGAAATCGGCGAATGACGGCGAAATTATTTCATATGGATGAAGCAGAGGACATGAACAATTGGGAGAAAGCGTTTTCTAAGCGAAAAATACTGACCATTCAGTATTCTGTCGAAGGATGGTGAAACAGGTGAACCAAACGCCCCCGTATTGGCCGAGCAGATTGCCGAAGAAGCTCCACTATGTGCTCGGCGAACAGCCGCTCTATCATTATTTGCGCCATCGCGGCGAACGCGAGGAAAACGAGCCGGCGTACATCTTCTACAACAAGGTGGTCACTTGGGGAACATTGCTGGATCACGTCCGCCGGTTTGCCCGCTATTTGCAGGAAAAAGGGGTGAGGAAAGGGAGCTATGTCGCCTTGTACATGCAAAACTGTCCGCAATACATCATCGCCCACTTCGCCATCCAGCAGTTAGGCGGCGTCGTCGTCCCGCTCAACCCGATGTACCGGGAATCGGAGCTCGCCTATTTTTTCGCTGAAGTGCCGCTTGTCGGCATCATCGCTGGGGAAGAAGGATTATCCCGCATTCAACAAGCTGAACAACAAACGGCGCCTCTGTCGTTTATCGTAACGTGCCACTACGGCGATTACGCCGATCCGGCAGGGGGCATCCCGCTTTGCGCCGAGCTTGTGCAACCGAAAGAGGCGATGAGCGCCGCGGACGATTTTGCGGCCATCATCGCCGCCTATCCGCCGCTTGATGAGACCGCTTCTATTGACTTATGGAACGATGTCGGGTTGATCATTTTTACATCGGGTACGACCGGTCGGCCGAAAGGAGCGATGCTCACCTATGGCAATGCGCTATTTAAGACGGCCGCATCCGCCCAGGCGAACCGGCTGACGGAAAAACGCGAACAGCTTATGGCCCATTCCCCGCTTTGCCATATTGCCGGCATGGTGATGGGACTGAATACGCCGGTGTACACGGGACATCCATGCGTGCTGTTTACCCGCTTTGATCCGATGGCGACGATCAAAGCCATCGAAACGTACAAAGTCACGGCATGGTACAGCATCGCGCCGATGAATGCGGCCATTTTGCAAGTGCTGTCAACCACCTCTGCCGACTTGTCAAGTTTAAAACGCAACTTGGCGACGAGCTTCGGTCTGCCGGTGACGAAAGACCTTGCCGAGCGGTGGGCGGAAGCGACCGGCGGCTGCCTGTTGTACGAAGCCGCCTACGGGCTGAGCGAGACGCATACGTGTGACACGTTTATGCCGGATGACCGTGTGAAATTTGGCTCGTGCGGCATCCCGACGTATGAGACGGACATTCGCATCATCGATCCGGAAACGAAACGGGAGCTTGGGCCCGGACAGTCGGGGGAAATTGTCGTCAAAAATCCGGGGGTTTTTCAAGGCTACTTCCGCCGCGATGACGCGACGAGCGAGACGCTGAAAGATGGGTGGGTGTACACTGGCGATATCGGGTATGTCGATGAAGACGGCTATTTGTATTTCCAAGGGCGGTTGAAAGAAATGATTAAAGTGTCCGGCTACAGCGTCTTTCCGGAAGACGTCGAGGCACTGTTGAACGAACATCCGGCCGTCAAGCAATGTGCGGTCATCGGCGTGCCTGACCCGATGAAAGGGGAAGTGCCGAAAGCGTTTGTCGTTCTCCATGATTCGTACAAAGGAAGGGTGGCGCCGTCTGACTTGATCGAATGGGCGAAAACGCATATGGCGGCGTTCAAGTATCCGCGTTATATCGAGTTCATTGATGAATTGCCGGCGACGCCGTCAGGCAAAGTATTGCGAAAGCTGCTGCCAAGAGAATAACATAGCGGCGGGGTTTGATGCGGGCCGCCCCGCCTTTTTCTGCCAAAGGGGGATCGCGATGAAACATTTGCGGCAATTAACAGACGAACTGATGGCGAAAAAAGCGCGCGCCGCGCTAGGCGGCGGAGAAGAGAAAATCGCCAAGCAGCACGCGAAAGGGCTCCTGACGGCCAGAGAGCGGATCGACCTGCTTGTGGATGCCAAAACTTTTGTCGAGTTCGGACAGCTGAACGCGTCCGACCAACCCGGTTTGGAAGAAACGACGTATGGAGACGGGCTCGTCGCCGGCATCGGTAAAGTGAATGGCCGCCCGGCGGTCATCATCGCCGGGGATAAAACGGTGCTTGCTGGAACGGAGGGGAGCGTTCATTTGCGCAAGTCGCGGCAAATGCATGCGTTGGCTGTGCGCAATGGCTTGCCGATGTTTTTCCTCCATGAAGGCGGCGGGTTGCGCATGCCGGACGGGATGGGGTCGGACGGGATCAGCGACAAATTGTTTCCACGCGAGCTGCTCACCCACCACCGGAAAGTGCCGACGATGGCGGCGATTTTGGGGGACAGCTACGGTGGGCCGACATGGACGGCGGTCAGCTGCGATTTTGTCACGCAACTGAAGGGGACATGCATGGCGATCGCTGGGCCGCGCATGCTCGAGCTGGCAAACGGGCAGCGCGTTTCTCCAGAAGAGCTTGGGGGCGTAGACATTCATCACCAGTATACAGGGCAAATTGACGCCGATGGCGAGACAGAGGCAGAATGCATCGAGCAACTAAAAAGGTTTTTTTCATACATGCCGCAAAACGAGAATGAGCGGCCGCCGATGCGGAAGACGGACGATGACCCATACCGGATGGTTGAGGAAGTGTTTTCAATTTTGCCGGACAAACGTAGCCGCGTCTATGATATGCGAAACATCATCGCCTGCCTTGTTGATGAAGGGGACTATTTTGAGTACCAGAAACAATTCGGCAAGGCGCTGATCGCCGCTTTGGCGCATCTGAACGGTCATGTGGTCGGCATCATCGCCAATCAGCCCAACCAATATGCAGGAGCGCCCGGGCCGCAGGAATGCCAAAAGGCGACGGAATTCATTTGCTTGTGCGACTCGTATCATATTCCGCTCATCTTTTTGCATGACACGCCGGGGTTTCGCATCAGCGTGGAGGCGGAAAAAGCGAAAATGGCGACGAAAATCATGGTGTGGAATCAGGCGCTTGCTCTATCAACTGTCCCGAAAATTTCGGTTGTCATCCGCAAAAGCATTGGCGCGGCGTACGGCAATATGTGCGGACCGGGGATGGGAGCGGATGTGGTCGTCGCTTGGCCGAGCGCGGAAATCAATTTCACCGGTCCGGAAGTCGGCGTCAACGTCGTATACGGCCGCGAGCTTGAACGCGCCGACAACCCGCATGAGCGGCGTCAGGAGCTGCTCAAGCAGTGGTCGTTTGACAGCTCGCCGTATGGGGCGGCGCGCAAACATTTGATCGACGATGTCATCCATCCGGCGGAGACGAGAAAATTCCTTTGCCAGACACTTGAATATTTGCTTACATCCAAGCGCGAAAAAAGCGAGCGCTTGCTCGCCGCTTGGCCGACGGGGTTTTAACGGAAGTCAGTGGGAAGCCAAGCTCCACGTTACCATGGACTCAGGGGGTTGCGCCTAGTTGTGCCCCCTCCTTTCCACTGATATCTACGTGGGAAAGCCAGAAAAGACATTGACAGTCGAATAGAAATGGAATATTCTTTAATTAATATCGAATCGTTTATTCAATATTTAGATGTTTTTCTAAACATCTAACTATATACATGTATGAAAACCTGTTCACATTGGCGCATAAGAAGCAACGACAAATGAAAGCTCTCCCGGTGGCCTCCCCCCTTAAGACGCATCCAAAAATCGTTCACAAGGTGGGATCACCCATGTCATTCAACGAAGCGTTTAAAGCGATCGCCGATCCGACGCGCCGGAAAATTTTATCCTTGTTGCGAACAGGGGATTTGACGGCAGGGGAAATCGCCTCGCATTTCGATATGCAAAAACCGAGCGTATCGCATCATTTGAAAATTCTCAAGCAGGCTGATTTGGTGCAAGACCGGCGTGAGGGACAGCATATCTACTACTCTCTGAACACGACGGTGTTTCAAGATTTGCTTCGCTGGTTTTACGATTTTGTCGAAAAGGGGGAGAGACATGGTGAACGTTAGCCGGCTGACGATCGTGTTGACGGTTCTCGCTTATTTCTTGAGTTTGGTCGCCCTTCCGTATTTGCCGGATCAAGTGGCGATCCATTGGAATGCATCAGGGGAAGCTGACGGCTTCAGCAGCAAATGGTTTGGCGCGTTGTTGCTGCCCGTTCTCATGACGGTGTTCACGTTTTTGATGGCGGTCTTGCCGAAACTCGACCCGAAAAGAGAAAATTACGCCCGATTTCAAACAAGCTATCGTATGGTCAATGCGGCGCTTTCCTGCTTTTTCTTGGCGCTGCATGCCGTGACGTTGGCGTACAATCTTGGATTTTCCATCGATGTTGGGGCGGTCATGCCGCTTGGCATCGGCGGCCTGTTTCTTGTCATCGGAAATTATATGCCGAAAATCAAACACAATTATTTCATTGGCATTCGCACACCGTGGACATTAGCGAGTGAGACGGTTTGGCATAAAACGCACCGTCTTGGCGGCAAAGTATTTACCGCGATGGGGATTTTGTCGATGCTCACCGCGTTTTGGCGCGGAGAGATGAGGGCTGTTTTGTTTCTCGTCATCATCGTTGTCGGCAATTTGTATCTCATCGTTCAATCGTTTCTTTATGAGCAGCAAGAACAGCGCAACCGTTCATAAATAAGCGGCAGGGGGGAGAGGGACGTGGGAATGATCGGTGCGGCTGTACAGCTTGCCATTTCATTGTTTGTTCCAGTTGGTCTCGCATGGTACGGGAGAAAAAAAGGATGGCTTTCATGGAAAGCGCTCGGCGTCGGGGCTGTTGTGTTTCTCGTTTTCTCACAAGTATTGGAAAAAGCGCTGCACATCGCTGTGCTCGAACCGGGCCGGCCAGCGTTAAAAGGAACAGACAGCGTTTGGCTCTTTGTCCTGTACGCCGCGCTTGCCGCTGGCGTGTTTGAAGAACTTGGCCGCTATGTCGGGTTTCGCTGGCTGTTAAAACAAAAACGCGCATATGGCGATGGGCTGTCATTCGGCCTTGGCCATGGCGGGGCGGAAGCGGTGTTGCTCGGGGTGTTGGGCGCCGTCAACGTCATGGTGCTTTCCATCCTCATCCAGTCCGGAGCGTTCGACAAAACGATCGCCCCATCGCTTCCGGCAGGACAGGCGGAGCTGATCAAGGAGCAAGTGTTGCACACGCCGTTGGCGATGTACGTGTTAGGGGGTCTGGAGCGGCTGTTTGCCTTGGCGGTGCACACGGCGCTGTCGCTCCTCGTTTTGCTTGGCGTGCGCCAGCGGCAGTTCCGTTATGTCCTGTACGCGATTTTGCTTCACACGGCGATGGACGTCTTGCCCGCGCTTTATCAAGCGAAAGTGGTCAAAAACATTTGGGTGGTCGAGGGAGTGCTGCTCATTTGGGCGGTTGCTGCGGTTTCGTTCATCCGCCGGATCAAACCGGCATTCGGACAGGGGGGAGAGGAACGATGATTCGTGTCAAACGGCTTGACCACGTGCAAATTTGCATTCCGTTTGGCGCCGAAGACGAAGCGCGCGCCTTTTACACCGGTGTGCTTGGTTTTCAAGAAATCGAAAAGCCGGAATCGCTGAAAGGAAACGGTGGACTTTGGTACAAAGTCGGCGATATCGAGCTCCATATCGGGGCAGAAAACCGCGACGGCTACAACAGCAAAAGCCACCCCGCTTTCGAAGTGGAAGATGTGGAAGCGGCGCGCCGTTATTTGGAAGAGCACGGCGTCGCGACGCAAGACGAAAAACCGATCCCAGGAGTGAAGCGCTTTTCATTTCGCGATCCGTTCCGCAATCGGATCGAGCTGTTGGAAAAAATCAGGTGAAACCGTGCTTGAGGCGAGAAGGGCCGCTTTCCCCTTCGCTATCGTAAACCCGTCTCATTCGGGGCATGCTAGGGATGAAGGAGGGGAGGGCGATGAAACGGAAACCGGACAACCAACGCGCCGGGCATCCGGCCCGCGCCGCCGACACACGGACGGCAGGCCGGACAGCGATGAAGGAACAAACGGTGCAAGAGGCCTACAAAGAGCGGGAAGAGCTGACGGCCGATTCAATCAAAAAGCGGGAGAAAGGGCGATTCCTTTCTCTCGCTTTTTTGCGGTTAAGCATGCTCTTCTAAGCTGGCGACCGGCACGCTTTGTTTTTGATTCGGGTTGTCAAGCGGGTGAATCGTGGCTACGCCTTTTTGCTGATCGACATGCTCAATGTAAATGCGCTGGCCGTTGTACGTGACGTTTGCCATCACCGGCGACGACGCGATTTCTTGCGCCCGACGGACATCCATCTGAAACACCTCCTTATTTGCCGATAACACGCATAGTATGACAGGTGTGCGATTGAACTATGCATGTGGCTGAGATCGGAAAGAATAATTTCCAAAACAATGTGCTAAATAATCAATCAACAAAACCGACCATCTTTTCCTAGCCGATTCACACGTTTTAATGTAAACTATTTTTTAAAAATAGTTTACATATAAGGGGGGATGGGGATGAAAACCGAACTAACCGCCCAACTGCTCGAATGGGAACAAAAAGCGCAAAAGCGCCAGCTGCGCCGGGCAGAGGCGTCAGGCGCTTCGGTCATGTTGGACGGAAAGCCGATGTTGAATTTAGCGTCCAATAATTATTTAGGGTTAGCGGATGATAGGCGGCTGATTGAGGCGGGCTGTGAGGCGTTGCGGGCCTATGGAGCCGGAGCGGGCGCATCGCGGCTCATCGTTGGGAATCACCCGCTCTATGAGCGGGCGGAAGCCGCGTTGAAACAGTGGAAAAAAGCAGAGGCGGCTCTTATTTTCAACAGCGGCTACACGGCCAACATCGGCGTGTTGACAGCTTTAATTGGCCGAGATGATCTTGTCTTTAGCGATAAGTTGAACCATGCGAGTTTAATTGATGGCATCCGCTTGAGCAAAGCCGCCTGTTTCCGCTATCGACATCATGACATCGATCAGCTGGAATCATTGTTGAAGCAATCTCCGCCCGCGAAGCGGAAATGGATCGTCACCGATGCCGTCTTCAGCATGGACGGCGATATGGCGCCACTCGAGGAGCTGGTTGAGTTGAAGCGGCGTTACCGTGCCGTTTTGCTCGTTGACGAAGCGCACAGCGGCGGCGTGTTCGGACCGAACGGTGAAGGGCTGCTTCACCATTTCGGGCTTGAGAAGGAAGAGGATGTGATCGCCATCGGCACCTTCAGCAAAGCGCTTGGCAGCTTCGGAGCGTATGTAACGGGAGAGCCGTGGCTGGTCGACTATTTGATCAACAGCGCCCGCAGCTTGATTTTTACAACCGCCTTGCCGCCATCGGTCCTTGCCGCCAATGAGGCTGCCATTCATATTGTCCAAGCTGAGCCAAAGCGGCGCGAGCGGCTGCACGCCCTAAGCGAAAGATTCCGCACCAAGCTGAAGCGGCTTGGGTTTGACACAGGCGGCAGCGAGACGCCGATCGTTCCCGTGATCGTCGGTCCGAACGACCGGGCCGTGGCCATGAGCGAGCAGCTGCAAGAAGCTGGCATCGCGGCCGTCGCCATCCGGCCGCCGACCGTCCCTGAGGGGACAGCGCGCATTCGCTTTTCCATCACCGCCGCGATGACGGAAGAAGACATTGATATGGCCGTTGACTGCATCGCTTTGGCGGGGAAGCGGATTGGACTGATTTCGTAGGAGGAAACAGCATCATAATGATGGAACTGATGGAACGCGGGGGAAGAAAAACAAAAAACCAGCCGAACGTTTTTTCGGCTGGTTTCCTTCGATCGGGATGACAGGATTTGAACCTGCGACCCCACGCACCCCATGCGTGTGCTCTACCAAGCTGAGCTACATCCCGAAATGGATGGTGAGACATTTCCGATTATACAAGAAAAGCAGGACAAAATCAATGGCGAATTTTGCGTTGAGTTGGAAAAGGATGCCGTTGAAAGACTAGCGGCATCCTTGTTGCTGACAAGTCTGTTTTTTTCTGTTTTCATGCTCCTTTGAACGTATCTTCCTCTGTCTACCCGCCCCTGCTTTTGCGACAGAGAATTCGCCATTGATTATACGGCAAAGCATGCAAGATGTCCCGCTAAAGAACTCGTGATTGGAAACGAGTTGTTCAGCAGAGACTCTTTTTAAGTTGAGAAACTTTGCAAAATCGACTCGCCTTCCGCCACAAAAACCGCCGATAGGCCGAAAAGAATTGTTTTCCCGTCTTCTACACGCCTTGGAACACGAGCGCGGTGTCAATCGTTCCGATAACAGAATCGAACGTTTCTCCGCAGGCGATGATCGTCTCGGCGTATCGATCATGTTCGAGTGTGCACTGACGGATCGTTTTGTTGTATGGGTCGGCGATCCAGTATTCTTCCACTCCGTAGGCACAGTACAAATCTTTTTTCAGCGTCACATCAATTTTGTAGGTTGACGGGCTGACAACTTCGATGACGATGAGCGGCCGCCCCTTATAGCCGCCGATGATTTTTTCCGGCCGTTCGCAATAGACAGCGACATCCGGCTGGATAAACTCGTTCATCACTTTTCCGTTCTTTTCGAGTTTCACGGACAAGTTTGAAATCGGTTGACATGGGCTTTTTCCTTTGATCATGGAAACAAGATTGTGGCAAACGATTTGATGTTCCCATGACGGGGACGGGGACATGTTGATGGCTTCTTGCATGCTCCTCACCTCTTTTTCATTTCTTTTTCATTATACTTGAAACCGTTCTCCCTTGCCTACAACAGGTTGTTGAGAAAAAAGAAAACGCTAGGTTGCCGGGCAGCGTTCAAGTATACTAAAAAGAAAAGAGGAAAGGAGGCCGTTTTGATGCCGATGCCGGAAAAAGGGCAGCCGTTCACCTATGCGCAATACATGATGCTCGACGAAGATGTACGATATGAGGTCATTGACGGCCAAGTCTTCAACATGTCTCCCGCTCCGACGCCGAAACATCAGGCAGTGCAACGTGAATTGTTGGTGGAATTTGCGACATATTTGCGGGGGAAAGAATGCACCGTATTTGGCGCTCCGATCGACGTTTGTTTGGCGGAGAGAGATGATCCGGAACAAATTCGCGAATGGGTTGAGCCGGATCTTGTCGTTGTCTGCGACAAAAACAAAATTCGTGAAAAACGAATTGTTGGCGTGCCGGATCTCGTTGTGGAGATTATTTCAAAATCAACGGTGCGCAAGGATAAAATCGTCAAATTTCACCGTTACGAGCGGGCAGGGGTGAAAGAATATTGGATTGTCGATCCGATGAATGAGACGATTGATGTCTATGTGCTCGAAGAAGGGAGATTCCGCCACCAAGGGATGTATGTCCGCGATGATACGATTCCTGTTCGCATGTTTCCCGGATTTGTGATCGAATTGAAAAACGTATTTGCCGAAGAAGAATAAGAAAAACGGCTGCTGTTCAAACAGCAGGTTCAGGCTGTCGTCTTGAAGAGGAGTTGTTTTTCCGGCGGTCCGCTTGGCGAGGCAAAGCGCCCCCGTCGGAAACCTCAGCTGTTTGAAGCGTTTGGGCATAGAAACGGAAAAAATAGGCGATACTAACCATCGGTGATGCTTGTGTACAACCAAGAAGAACTGGTCCGCTTTGTCGAAGAAGCGAAGCAGTACGCCCGCTACGGAAAAGTAGCCGATTACATCCCCGCCTTGGGCAAGGCCGATCCGAACGAGCTGTCCATTGCGATCTACACGCCGGATGGGCGGGTCGTGGATGCTGGCGATGTGACAGTCAAGGTGACGCTGCAAAGCATTTCCAAAATTATTGCGCTCGCCCTTGTGCTCATCGACCGGGGCGAGGATGAGGTGTTCCATAAAGTCGGCATGGAGCCGACGGATTATCCGTTCCATTCCATTGCCAAATTAGAGGAAAAGCCTGCCAAGCCGCTGAATCCGATGATTAACGCCGGCGCGCTTGTCGTCACGTCGATGATTCAAGGCAGCTCGGTGTCCGAACGGCTGGAACGGCTGTTAGCGTTCGTCCGCCGTCTCGCTGGCAACGAATGCATTTCGTACTCCGACGAAGTGGCCCGCTCCGAATTTGAAACCGCGTTTTTGAACCGTTCGCTTTGCTATTTTCTCAAGCAGCATCGTATCATTGATGAAGATGTCGAAGAGCTGATGGAATTGTACACGAAACAGTGCGCCATTGAGATGACGTGCATCGACTTGGCGCGCATCGGCTTGGTGCTCGCGCTTGATGGACGCGATCCGCATTCGAGTGAGCCGCTCATGCCGCTTGATGTCGCCCGCATTTGCAAAACGTTCATGGTCACGTGCGGCATGTACAACTCATCAGGTGAATTTGCCATCAAAGTCGGCATTCCGGCGAAAAGCGGCGTCTCGGGCGGCATTCTCGCTGCCGTGCCCGGGCGGTGCGGCATCGGCGTTTTCGGCCCGGCTCTCGATGATAAAGGGAACAGCTTGACCGGGGTGAAACTGCTCGAGCGGCTGTCAAAAACGTATTCATTAAGCATTTTCTAAGGAGGAAATCACGATGAAAACATTTACGGTCCAGTTTCACCGCGAAGACGACGTCGAAGCGATGAACGTCGGCAAGTTGAGCCAAGAGGATTTTGACAAGGCGACCGAAGGCGGGACGCGGCATCTGTTTGACCTTGACACGAATATCGGCTATTTCGTCTTTTTTGACGCCGAGGACAACGAAGGCAAGGTATCGTATTTAATGCTTCAATACGAAGAAGACAGCGAAGACCCGAGCGCGTGCTACAGCTTTGAGCTGAAAGACTTTTACGAATTTATGGCGCTTTACTTAAACGACCTTGAATTCGCCGACGAAGAAGAAATGACGGAAGACGGCGAAGAGGAATACGGACCGATCCACCACCTGGCGCATTTGCTTTATCATATCGTCGAGGAAGGGAAGACGGTGGAGGTGTGAAGGAACATCCCAAGCGAGTTTGCTTGGGGTTCTTTGTTTATAAAGCAAAAAAAGCATTTAGGGACTTGACGAACGATTTTTCGGCAATGTAAGATGATTTTGTAATCGATTACATAACCAAGGTGCAAAAAGAAGCTGGCAAAGCGGGCAGGGTGACCGACGGCCTAGACAGGTTGCTTTGGTTGAACAGGGAAGCATGGGAACACTGCACGTTTTCAGCTTCGAGAGGAAAGCAAGAAAAAAGCGGACATGAGGGTGTTCATCGTTTTGTATGTAATCGATTACAAAGAATGTGTATAGACAAGCAGTGGGGGATGCCAAGTCAAAAGTCAATGGATGTCATGTCCAGGAGGTGATTGGGGCAGTCGAAGCAACCACTATACGCGATGCCATGCGGTGTTTGACAAATCCAAAATTTAAAGGGGGAGAATCATGGTGAAAAAGACACTCAAAACATCGGCTGTTTTGTTAGCGCTTACGATGGGGCTCGCGGCATGCTCCGGCGGCCAAAGCGAGAGCCAGACGGGCCAAGACAGCAAAAAAGAAGCAGGAAACACGGGCGAGTCGGAAAAAGTGAAAATTGTCTATGCCCGCGGCCAAGATTCGACGAAAGCGACCGAAAAAATCATCGAAGCGTTCGAAAAAGCGCATCCGAACATCAATGTTGAATTTCGTGAAATGCCGGCTGACACCGGGAAGCAGCATGATGCTTACGTTACGATGTTAAATGCGCAGTCATCGGAAATCGATGTCATGGATCTTGACGTCATTTGGCCGGCGGAGTTTGCACAAGCGGGTTATACGCTGCCGCTCGACCGTTTTATTGAGAAAGACGGCATTGACCTCAGCAAATACAACCAAGGGGCGCTTGCGGCCGGCAACTTTAATGGCAAGCAATGGGCAATGCCGAAATTTATTGACACCGGTATGCTGTTTTATCGCACCGACCTCGTGCCTGAGGAGAAAGTGCCGAAAACATGGGATGAATTGTTAAAGACGGCAAAAGAGCTGAAAGGAAAAGGCGGCACGAAGTTCGGTTATTTGATGCAGGCCAAGCAGTATGAGGGGCTCGTCTGCAACGCGGTAGAATTTATCGCTTCGTATGGAGGGAAAATTGTCGACGAAAACGGCAACGTCGTCGTCAACAGTCCCGAAGCTATTAAAGGTTTGAAAAAAATGGTCGAAATCGTTCAATCGGATGTCGTGCCGAGCAACGTGACAACGTTTATGGAACCGGAATCCCATACCGCGTTCATTGAAGGGCAGTCGCCGTTTATCCGCAACTGGCCATACCAGTACGCTTTAGCCAACGATCAAGAGCAATCGAAAATCGTTGGCAAAGTCGGCGTCGCGCCGCTTCCAGCCGGCGACAAAGGGTCGGCTGCTGCGCTGGGCGGCTGGATGACCGCCATTAACAAATATTCGAAACATCCGAAAGAAGCATGGGAATTTGTCAAATTTATGACGGGGCCGGAGGGGCAAAAAATTTCTGCGATTTATGGCGGTTTAGCGCCAACGCTTCCGGAATTGTTTAAAGATCCGGATGTCTTAAAAGCCAATCCGTTCTTTGCGGAAGAAGGATTTGTCAATGCGTTGAACGCCGCTGTGCCGCGCCCGGTCGTCCCGAACTACCCGGAAATTTCGGAAATCATCCAAATTAACGTATCCAAAGCGCTGGCCGGGGAGCTGACGGTCGAACAAGCTGTGGCCAATATGGAAAAAGAAATGAAAGCAGCCTTGAATAAGTAAGGCGAATGACTGGGCCGGCGCGCCGCAGCCGATCCGAATCCGGCCAACGCCGGCCAATGCCCCATCAGCCAAACAAAGAACGCAATTTTGTTTGACCATTTTCGGTTCATTAGCCTTCAGGCCGCCATCTGCCCGGTGCTGAAGGCTAATATCCTTTTCCAAGCAGAAGGGAGAGAACAGCGATGAGGAATGAAAAGCGAATGGAGCGCCTATTAGGCTATTCGCTTGTCGCGCCGGCCATGCTGCTCATTTTGGCGATTGCCATTTGGCCTGTCATCCAGTCCTTTTATTACAGCTTGTTCGACTATCGGCTCAACGACCCGACCAAATCGTCGATTCACTGGAGTTACAGCCTCGATCTGGAAGGATATCTACAAAACTATCCGTTCCTCAAAAGCGCTCTTAAGCAGGAAATGGCGGCTGCGGATGGACAAACGAAACAAACGTTGGCGCAAATCGAACAAAAACTCGCGAAACTGGACGAGGCGATCCGTTCCAACGATCAAGTGGCGAAGCAATATGACAAAGTGAACGAAGTGCTCGACAATTTCGAGACGCCAAGCGATGAGCTGAAGATCGCCGAGCTGGACAAACAGACGGCCGAGCGGCTGACCGACACGGTTCATGATGTCGTCCGAGCGCTGAAGGAGATGAAAAAAGCGGGCGAACTGCAGCAGGCGGATAAAGTCGTCGGCTTGGCCGAAGGGCTCGAAGGGGTCGTGATCGAGCCGAACTTTGTCGGCCTCAAGCATTATAAGGACAGCTTCAGCGACATGCGCTTATGGAAGGCGTTATGGAATACGACGTTCTTTACGGTGGTGTCGGTCGCCATTGAGCTAGTGTTAGGGCTCGGAATTGCGTTGCTCATCAATAAGGCCTTTTTTGGACGAGGGGTGGTGCGGGCGACGATTTTGATTCCGTGGGCGATTCCGACTGCCGTATCGGCGCTGATGTGGAAATTTTTATATGATGGACAAAACGGCATTGTCGCCAAATATTTCGAAACGGTCGGCCTTGTCGACCGGATGGGGGATTTGTTGACGACGGAAGCGGGGGCGATGTTTGCGGTCATTTTTGCCGATGTATGGAAGACAACCCCTTATATGGCGCTTTTGCTGCTGGCCGGGCTGCAAACGATTCCGAGTTCGTTGTATGAAGCCGCCTCGATCGACGGGGCTACCAAATGGCAGCAATTCACCCAAATCACGCTACCTCTGTTAAAATCAAGCATTTTAGTCGCATTGTTGTTCCGCACGCTCGATGCGTTCCGCGTGTTCGACCTGATTTACGTCTTAACCGGCGGAGGGCCGGCGAACTCGACGGAGACGATTTCGATTTTAGCGTATAAAGTCATGTTCTCGCAGACGAATTTCGGCGCGGGGTCGGCGCTGGCGGTCGTTGTATTTCTCTGCGTAGCCATCATTTCGATGATTTATATTAAGTGGCTTGGAAAGGATTTGCTGTCTGACAGCGCGAGTGTGAAACGATAAGCGAGGTGGGATCATGACGAAAAAAGCAGGTCCGCTCTTTTACGTGTTTTTAGCCCTGTTTGTGTTCTTTGTGATGTTTCCGTTTTTATGGGTTTTGCTCAGTTCCATTAAGCCGCTTAGCGAATTGTTTGGCGACAAAGCGTTCGATTGGTTGACGAGCCATCCGACCTTAAAATCCTATGTATCGGTCTTTGTCAATTACCCGTTTTTGCGCTATTTATGGAACAGCACGGTCGTGGCGACCATTACGACGGTGTATACGGTCTTTGTCGCCGCGTTTGCGGCTTATGCGATCGCGCGCTTGGAGTTTAAGGGCAAGACGGTCATTCTCGGCTTGGTGTTGGCTGTATCGATGTTTCCGCAAATTGCCACCATTTCTCCGATTTACATGTTTGTGAAAAAGTTCGGGTTGACGAACAGCTACTTGGGATTGATCATTCCGTATACGACGTTTGCCTTGCCGCTCTCGATTTGGCTGCTTGTCACCTTTTTCCGCAAGATTCCGTTTGACTTGGAAGAAGCGGCGAAAATGGACGGGGCGACGCCGATGCAGACGTATTTTAAAATTATTTTGCCGCTCGCTGTGCCGGGGGTGTTTACGACGTCCATTCTCGTCTTCATTGCCGCATGGAACGAATTTTTATTTGCTTTAACGATCAACACAGCGGAAACATACAAAACCGTTCCGGTCGGCATTGCCATGTTCCAAGGCCAGTATACGATCCCGTGGGGCGAAATTTCCGCGGCCACCGTGATTGTGACGATCCCGCTCGTCATCATGGTGCTGTTGTTCCAGCGCCGCATCGTCTCTGGGCTCACGTCCGGCTCGGTAAAAGAATAAGGAACGAACGTGAAAAAGGATGCCAAGCGAGCATCCTTTTGTTTTTTGGGGTAATGCCCATTTTGAAACACGAAACAGAGGAGGAGCAGTTCTATCCGCTCCACTCCGTTCATATGTTAATGACAGACGGCTAACGGGGAGGGATGCGTAAAGGCCAAAGATGATATGATTAATATTCAGAATATTAACAAAATGGACGGTGGCAGCCGTGAAAGGGGGTGGAATTTGTTTTTACTCTTTTTTGCACCAATCAAGGGGAGGGGAAGGCGTGCGATTTGACCGTCCGTTTGAACAGTATGCGCTTGGCGAGCGCCACCGTTCGCGCGGGCGAACGATCACCGAAGCTGGTATTGTGCAGTTTGCCGGCGTTTCCGGAGATTTTTACCCGCTGCACATGGATGGGGAATACGCCAAGCGGACGCCATTTGGCGAGCGCATCGCATGGGATGTTGACGCTGTCGGCGGCGACGGGGCTGTGGATGATGGAGCCGGGAGTGGTTCTGGCGTTTTATGGCATCGATTCACTCCGTTTCGTTCGTCCCGTCAAGATCGGCGATACGATTTACGTGGAATCGGAAGTGAAGCGGTTGACGGAACGGGGCGAGGAAGCCGGGCTCGTCACGGTGCATCAGCGGATCGTCAACCAGCGGGAAGAGACGGTCGTCGATGCCGTTGTGCATGTGCTTGTTGCGCGGGAAGGAAATGCCTCTGCAAGAGCTTAGCGGCAAATGGGAAGTTTCGAGAATCGGTTGTAAGCGGTTTCAAAGAAGGGTAAAGATGATTCTTGAAAAAAATGGGCCTTATTGATCGATTTTTTCCTGCTGTCAGATCAAATGAACGGGAAGGAGTGTTGCCGATGGCGATGTCAACGATGGATGCGGCCGAATTGAAACGCCAAAAAAAGCGGGCGGCGATTTCCAGTGTAGTCGGCACGACGATTGAATGGTACGATTTCTTCCTTTACGGGACGATGGCCGCGCTTGTGTTTCCACAGCTCTTTTTCCCGCAAAGCGACCCGTACGTAGCGCTTATGCAGTCGTTTACAACGTTCGCCTTAGGGTTTGTTGCCCGGCCGGTCGGGGCTGCGATTTTCGGCCATTTCGGCGATAAAATCGGCCGGAAGGCGACGTTGGTCGCCACTTTGTTGTTGATGGGGCTGGCGACAGCATTGATCGGCTTGATGCCAACGTACGAACAAATCGGCTTATGGGCTGCAGTCTTGGTAACTATACTCCGTCTTATTCAAGGCATCGGGGTCGGCGGGGAATGGGGCGGCGCTATTTTGATTGCGATGGAGTGGGAAGAAGGAAAACGGCGCGGGCTGATGGCTTCCCTGCCGCAAATGGGCGTGCCGTTTGGGTTGTTGTCCTCTTCGCTCGTGACGACATTGATGCTCGCGACTGGCGGCGACAGCTTTTATGCGTGGGGGTGGCGTGTTCCGTTTCTGCTTAGCTTCCTGTTGATTGCCGTCGGGCTATATATCCGGCTGAAAGTGCTCGAATCGCCGCTGTTCCAAGAAGCGATGAAAAAACAAGAAACAAGCAAGATGCCAGTCGGCGAGGTGCTGGCCAAACATCCGCGGGAAATCATTTGGTCGGCGCTCGCACGGGTGATCGAAAACGGATCGTTTTATATTTTTGTTACGTTTATCGTCAGCTATGGGACGACCTTTTTGAACATGGAAAAAAGCATTTTCGTCAATGCGACGATTATCGCTGCCATCATCAATGCACTTGCCATTGTGTATTCCGGCCATTTATCCGACCGATGGGGGCGGCGGCGCGTCTACATGACAGGAGTCATTTTGCTTATGCTTTGGGCGTTTCCGTACTATTGGCTCGTCAACACAAAAAGCGTAGGTCTGATCATGTTGGCGACGATCATCGCCATGGTGTTCCACGGCATGCTGTATGGCCCGCAGGCGGCCATGATCGCGGAAAACTTCCCGACGCGCTTGCGCTACAGCGGCGCTTCGCTCGGCTACCAGTTGGCATCGATCATCGCCGGCGGCCCAGCGCCGCTCGTGAGCACATGGCTTTTGCACAAATACGGCAGCGCCACGGCCATCTCCTTCTATATCGTCGTCATGGGCTTGATTTCACTCGCTGGGGTGAAAATGCTTCAAGACCGCGCGCGTCAGGCGATTGATTAGATTAATCGGACTGAACTCCATTATGGGCGCCTTTGCGTTCGGGCAAAGGCGCCTCTTTAAACGTTCATCTTCTTTGGCGAGGAGACCCCGACTTCTAAGCGAGAGCGAAAGTCGGGGAGGAATCGCCCTTCCTCCTTTCAATTAACAATGTACTAGCATGCTCAACTCTTTTTAACTTTTTCCAGCTTGCTGAAGCATGCACTTTTGTGCCATCTAACAGCCGAAGGTCAAAATAACCACTGCTTCTTCTGCCAAATATAAAACATTCTTTCCTTTCGTATACCACCTTGTCAAACAGTTGAAACCCTTTGACAAATCGTGGAGCTTTGTTTGATTTTCGTTTTCCGCCTTTTAAGATGGTTGCTTTATGCAATTGACGGTTGTTTTTTCGAACGAATTTTAGAAGATAAACCGTGCCACTTGGCTTGGCTAGTGGATTTCCACTAATACAACGAGCATCCACCATATGAGATTTAGACAGTCCATTAGCAATGCGAATACATTTGGTGATATACCCGTATGTGATATTTGCATGCGAGTATTTTTCTCTTATCCTACTAAACATTGCCCATCGCATGGCGGTCATCTGACTAGCATCCCTCATAGGCGGTCGTTTGCGTTGAAATATATGCTCAAGCCCTTTTTCGTGAATTTCATGGTGGCATGTTTTGCATAGAGTGATCAGATTATCTGGTGAATCACCTCCTGTCTTTCGACTTTCAATATGATGCACTTGGAGAACAGGGTCTTTCTTTTTTCCTTTGCAATATTGACAAGTATGATTGTCTCTGTATAGAACATACTCTCTAACATTCCAAAACCCCATTTGTTCTCCTTGTTGATATTCCACCCCTCGGATATTTAGGTTTTTTAATTTCTGTGTATCGAATGCTGCTACCTCAATAGTGACAGATGTGACAGGGAGAATATTGTGAACTAAGTCAATCAACTTTATATGCGAGTTGATTTTGTGTTGAATAGATGGTGGTAACCATCCCTCTGGTTTTCTTCTGTTAAGAAATCTGGCTTCTCGGTAGCGAGTCTTTCTGTTTCTTCGACTTCTACGGAACTGTCTCCGTATAGCAAGTAATTCCACAATATCTGTTCGAAGTTGCGCTTCCGCTTCAAACAGCACATCTTTCTTTGTTGTTGCAGAAATTCCTACATGTCGTGTCCCCATGTCAACACCCAATGACACGGGTTGTTTGTAACCACTGCTACCATATAAAAGCTGGATGGTAAAAGGTGTCCTTCTTACTACTTTTGCTTTCTTCTGTTTTAGCAAAAGTCTTGCTTTCCTTGGTGAGCATGGCATGAGTGGTTTTCCATGCTTATTGATAATGTACACGAACAAGACGTGTACCTCCTTTCAGGAGTGAGTTCCTCCTCCCCAATGTTGGAAGGGCTTGTTCGGCAGACAGCACCGCTCCTACCCATCAGAGCTTTTAACCATCTGCGACAGGGTTACGGACTGGAGGAGCATCCGTAAGTGTCATGACCCTTCCAACGTAGCCATTGAATGGCTGAGGGTAGTCAACTAGGGCTTGCCAAGCCCCCACTTCAAAAGCCGTTAGGCTTTAAGTGGTGGGTAGTTGACGCTCATGATAATGGTTTTCTGCTTGAATCCGAATGTTTCATACAGTTTCATCGCTTGATTTCCTGCATATACACGTAAACGAATCTCTGAATATCCATCCTGTTTAAGATGTTCGATGCCAGCTTCTATTAATTTCCTTGCCATTCCCTTTCCCCTAAATTCTTCTAACACAAACAATTCGTAGATAAATCCATATATTTTCTCAGTGAGCGGGTCTTGGCTTGCTCCGATTAAAATCCAACCCATGAGATGATTGCCTTCCGTTGCGATCAAATAATAGCTCCCTTTCTGCAATAATGGCTCAATCAGTTGTTTGACTTTTTCCTCTGACGGTTTTGCTTCGCCTAATGTGCCTTCGAATAATGCTTGTGGTGTGAGTGATAAAATCGTTTTGTATTCCGAATCGTTTGGTTTTCTAATTTCCATGGAGTTCTCCTCACATCACTATTTATTTTCCTATTCTTCAAGCAATGCCCGAACATCTTCCACTGGAAGATCCACCAACTGAGCAATGTCTTTCTCCGTCATTCCTTTGCGCGCCATGTTGCGGATCAGTTGCTTCATTCCTTGTTTCATTCCTTGCTTGATCCCTTGTTCAATCCCGCGTTTCATTCCTTCTTCCAATCCCTCTTTCCTTCCCTTTTGCTCATAGGAAATGATCAGCTCCAACACTTTTTCTCTTTCTTTCGTTTCCATCGCCTTCACCTCTCTTTGCAGTTGTTGCTCTTCCTCCTCCGACAGCTTCACATACGTTTCAAAAAAGCCCAACAAGAGCCGCTGCCTCGCTTTATCCAGCTCCAATCTCGCCAACATGCGCAAACACTCTTTTTTCAACTCGACTTTCTCACTTTCAGTATACCCCATTTTGCCAAGGAGGGCAGCTGCGATCGGATTGTCATGCCGGATGTAGTCTCTCCAATGTTTCTTGCGCAGCTCTACGGGGAAAAAGCGAAACTGCAGCACGTCGCCAAAGGGAAACTCGATTGAGAACACGGATGGTTCCTCGCGAAGGGCCTCATAGCTGAAGACGGCGATCGGAACGATGCGGGTGCGGTATTTTTCAAACAGACGGCTGAAATAGATAAACATGCGCTCTGGAAACGATGGCTGCACGTAGCTTTGATTCTCCACATGAACGATGATCAGCCCATTTTCCCCTTTCAGCTTCGTCTCGACCAATAGATCGACGCGGTATTTTTCACCTGCCGTGACATCAGTGAACAGTTCTTCGGACAGGAAGGACAAATGGCGGAAATCAATGTGTTCGTGCATGTCGGGGAAAAAGAGAAGGAGAAACTCTTCGAAGAACGTTTGAATCAGCTCTTTGAACAATCGGTCATGGTCAATGGCCATTCGATCACCTCGCTTTGAAATGTTACATTATCAACTGATTCGTGAGCAGAAGAAAAAATCCTGCATAGAAAATAAAAATTGGATCACTAGGAAAAATTTCTGTTTTGTATTGTATTGACTTCGCGTCATACATGCATTGGCCTGCCAACACCACAAATGTCCCTGAACGGTTTGCTCTTGTCGAAAGAGCGGGGGTGCGCTAGTCTTGGACAATGCCTACCTGTGGTTGGAGGTCGGAAGCATCGATTCATCTCATGATTACGCTTTCGCAGAAGCTTTCGTGATGGGAGATGATCTTTTTCGCCGATGAGAAAGGAGCAACCCATGTCTAAGACGGATAGAAAAAACAACGCTTGACAACCGTCCTGTCTTTCCGATACGATGGTGATGTAATCGATTACATAAGCGAGAGGACTACGACCAATGGCAAGCATAAAAGACGTGGCGAAACGGGCGAACGTATCGACGGCGACCGTGTCGCGCGTGTTGCGCAACACGGGCAATGTCACCGAAGAGACAAGGCAGCGCGTGCTTGAAGCCATTGAAGCGCTGAACTACCAGCCGAACGTGCTCGGCCGGTATTTGCGGCGGATGGAGACCGAGACGGTGCTCGTCGTCGTGCCCGATATTACGAACCCATTTTTCTCGAAAGTGCTGCGCGGCATTGAAGCGGTCGCCCTCAAGCACGGCTATCAAGTGCTGCTTGGCGATACGCAAAACGATGCCCGGCTTGAGGAGCAATATTTGAACGTATTGCCGCAGCGGCAAGTCGACGGGATGATTTTTTTGACCGCCCGCATCCGCAAAGAGCTGATGGAAGAGATGGCGCGCCAGTTTCCGATCGTCTTGGCGTGCGAGTATCTCGAAGGGACGGATATCCCGACCGTGTCCATTGACAATATCAGCAGCGCCCGCAAAGCGACAGAACACTTGATCCGCCTCGGCCATCGCCGCATCGCCCACCTGTCCGGGCCGATGAACATCATTTTAAGCCGCGATCGGCTGCGCGGCTACCAACAGGCGCTGGCCCAGCATGAGCTTGAGGCGGACGCTGCGCTCGTGCAGGAAGGCGATTTTACCTATGAGTCCGGATATAATTTGACGCTGAAGCTGCTCGCTCTTGAGAAGCCGCCGACAGCGATTTTTGCCGCCAACGATGAGATGGCGATTGGGGCGATCAAAGCGGTTCGCCATCGAGGCGGACGCGTTCCCGACGATGTCGCCGTTGTCGGATTTGACGACATTCAAATGGCCTCGATTTTTGAACCGAGCCTCACGACGATCGCCCAGCCGATGTTTGAGATCGGGCAAAAAGCGATGGAATTGCTGCTTGCGCTCATTGAAGGAACGAGCGCGCGGCGGCGTCAGCTTGTTCTTCCCGATCGGCTCGTCATTCGCGATTCGTGTGGAGGAGAGCGCTCTGGGCAAAGGGGCTGACAGCGCTCTCTGTCCGGTGCGGGGAACGGGCGGATTTTTTTGCACGGTGATGTAATCGATTACATCACTTAGAAAACGGACGGCGAATCGGTGGAGCATATGGGACAGAGAAAACAAATGAGCGCAAGGGGGAAAAGGACATGGGAAACACACTTCCAATCCGCCTCGGCTTGATTGGAGCTGGAGGCATTTCCAAAGAACATATCAAGGCGGCGCTCACCCTGCCCGAGCGCGTCGTCTTGCAGGCGATTTGCGACGTCAATGAACAAGCGGCCGCGGAGAAAGCGAAAACGTACGGCATCCGTGAAGTGTATCGCGACTACAAGGAACTGCTCGCCTCACCAGATGTCGATGCCGTCATCATTACCGTGCCGAATTTTTTGCACGCCCAAGTGGCGGTCGACAGCTTGCGGGCCGGGAAACACGTGCTTTGCGAAAAGCCGATGGTGACGAAAGCGGAAGAGGCCGACGCCATCATCCGCGCCCGTGATGAGTCGGGAAAACAGTTTATGGTGTCGTTGAACAACCGCTTCCGCCAAGCGGCGCAATGGCTGCATGAGCGAATCCAATCCGGTGCGTTCGGTGAGATTTATTACGCGAAAACGGGCTGGGTGCGCCGCCGCGGCATTCCCGCATGGGGGGCATGGTTTTTTGACCGCGAACGCTCCGGCGGCGGTCCGCTCATCGATTTGGGCGTCCATATGCTCGATGTGACGCTTTGGCTGCTCGGGAACCCGAACCCGGTCGCGGTGACGGGGAAAACGTACGCGAAGTTCGGCCCGCGTCGCCAAGGGGCATGGCCGGGAACGACGTTTTCGCCTGATGCCGCCTATACGGTCGAAGATTTCGCCGCGGCGTTCATCCAGCTCGAAAACGACGCGACGGTGCTGCTGGAGACGAGCTGGGCGTCGCACATTGAAGAAGAGCGGGCATATGTCGAATTTCTTGGCACGGAAGGCGGCGTGCGCTGGGAGTGGAATATCGCCGGCAAGCGCCAGGAAGTGAAATGGTTCCGCAACGAACACGGCGTTCCGGCCGATGTCACGCTCCATTTTGAGGACCAGGGCGAACGGGTGGCGCTCCTTGACCACTTTGTCACGAGCATCACGGAGGAGACGGCACCGCTTTGCACGGCGGAACAAGGGCTTATGATCGCTAAAGTGTTGGAAGCGATTTACGAGTCGTCCGAACAAGGGCGGCAAGTTCGCATCGAATGGTGAGAAACGCTCCATGAATCGCACTGGCGTCCCAACGAGTCGCGAACATGGGGAAACATTCCAAAAAACACTCGGCCTAGCCGCATACAGGCAGGCCGAAAGAACCAAGGGGGATTCATGAATGACCACACCCATCCGCGTTGTCGTCTGGAACGAATTTCGCCATGAAAAGAAAGATGAACAGGTAAGAGCGATTTATCCGGAAGGAATGCATACCGTCATCGCGAACTACCTAGCCGAAGCAGGGTTTGACGCCGCGACCGCTGTCTTGGACGAACCGGAGCACGGCTTGACCGACGAGGTGCTCGACCGGTGCGACGTCCTCGTCTGGTGGGGGCATATCGCCCATGATGAAGTGAAAGATGAGGTTGTCGAACGCGTCCACCGCCGCGTGCTGGAAGGAATGGGGCTCATTGTCCTTCATTCCGGCCATTTCTCGAAAATTTTCAAAAAGCTGATGGGGACGACATGCAATTTGAAATGGCGCGAAGCCGATGAAAAAGAGCGTCTCTGGGTCGTCGCCCCGGGCCATCCGATCGTGGAAGGAATCGGACCGTACATCGAGCTTGAGCAGGAAGAAATGTACGGCGAGTTTTTCGACATCCCAGAGCCGGACGAAACGATTTTCATCAGCTGGTTTGAAGGCGGAGAAGTGTTCCGCAGCGGTTGCACGTTTACGCGCGGGAAAGGGAAAATTTTCTACTTCCGCCCCGGCCATGAAACGTACCCGACGTACCATCACCCGGATGTGCTGAAAGTGATCGCCAACGCCGTCCGCTGGGCCGCGCCGGTCAACCGCGGGGAAATCGTCTTTGGCAATGTCAAGCCGCTTGAGCCGATCAAAGCGAAACAAGGAGGAGTGACGCAGTGAAACCGATCAATGTCGGCATTATCGGCACGGGCTTTTCCGCTTCTTCCCATATTGAGGCGCTCCGCCGCCTGCCGTTCGTGAACATTGTCGCCATCGCTTCAAGCAGCCAAGAAAAAGCGGAGGAAGCCGCGCGCCGATTCGGGATTCCGAAAGCGTACGGCGATTACCGCGCCTTGGTGGACGACCCGGACGTCGAAGCCGTGCACAACTGCACGCGCAACGTCCTCCATTTCCCGATCAACAAGGCGGTGCTTGAGGCGGGAAAACATTTGTTGTCGGAAAAGCCGCTCGCCATGGACAGCGAACAGTCAGCGGAATTGAAGCGGCTCGCTGAACAAAGCGAAAGCCTTAGCGCGGTCTGCTTCAACTACCGCCACTACCCGATCGTTGTCGAGGCGAAAGAGCGGCTCGCCCGTGAGGCGAAGCGCGTTCATTTCGTGTACGGCGGTTATGTGCAAGACTGGCTCTTGTATGACACGGACTACAACTGGCGGCTCGACCCAGCGCAAAACGGCCCGTCGCGCGCCATCGCCGACATCGGTTCGCACTGGTGCGACACGGTGCAGTATGTGCTCGGCAAGAAAATCGTCGAAGTGTTTGCCGACTTGCGCACCGTCCATTCGGTCCGCTACAAGCCGAAGCAGGAAGGGAGCACGTTCACATCCGGCCGCAGCCAAGACGCGGAGCCCGTCCAGATTGACACCGAAGACGGCGGCAGCGTGCTCGTCCATTTTGACGACGGCACCCACGGGGCGTTTACGATTTCGCAAGTGAGCGCTGGCCGGAAAAACCGGCTCTATTTTGAAATCGCCGCCGATGAGATGACGCTCGCTTGGGACCAAGAGCACCCGAACCGCCTCTGGGTCGGGCGCCGCAGCGGCCCGAACGAAGAAATCGTCCGCGACCCGGCGCTTTTGTCGCCGCCAGCCGCCGCTTACGCCCATTACCCGGGCGGCCATGAAGAAGGCTGGCCGGACGGGCTGAAAAATTTGTTCCGTGATTTTTATGGCGCCATCATCCGGAAACAATGCGGCGAGGCGCTTGGGGAACTGCCGTTTGCGACGATCGCCGACGGCCACCATACGATGAGGATCGTCGACGCCATTTTGGAAAGTCATCGCACGAAACAATGGGTGCGGGTGGCGGAATAAGCGTGGGAGTTCGTTCGATCCGCTCGTCCGACGAGAAGCAACAACAGCGCGGCGCGGCGGCCGTCCGGCCGTTGCGCGCCGTCAAAAGGGGGAGAATGACAAAATGAAAGTAGGCGTATTCACCGTCTTGTATCAGCAGCTGCCGTTTGAGGAAATGCTCGACAAAGTCGCCGCCATGGGCATCGAAGCCGTTGAGCTTGGCACCGGCAATTACCCGGGCAGCGCCCATTGCGATCCCGACGCGCTGTTGGATCAGCCGGAAAACATCAAAGCGCTGAAAAAAGCTGTCGCCGACCGCGGTCTCGTCATCAGCGCGTTAAGCTGCCATGGCAACCCGCTTCATCCGGACAAAACGTTCGCGAAACAGTCACATGACACGTGGCGGAAAACGGTCAGGCTCGCCGAGCAGCTCGAAGTCCCGGTCATCAACGCCTTCTCCGGCTGCCCGGGCGACCATCCCGGCGCCAAATACCCGAACTGGGTCACATGCTCCTGGCCGCCGGATTACTTGGAAATTTTAAAATGGCAATGGGAAGAAGTCGTCATTCCGTACTGGCGCGAAGAAGCCGCGTTCGCCAAGGAGCACGGCATCACGCAAATCGCCTTTGAAATGCATCCAGGTTTTGTCGTCTACAACCCGGAAACGCTCCTCAAACTGCGCGAACATGTCGGCGACGCGATCGGCGCCAACTTCGACCCGAGCCACCTGCTTTGGCAAGGCATCGACCCGGTTGAGGCGATCAAACTGCTCGGCCGCGAAAAAGCGATTTTCCATGTCCATGCGAAAGACACGTACCTAGACGAAGCGAACATCCGCAAAAACGGCGTGCTCGACACGAAACATTACAGCCAAATCCTCGACCGCTCATGGGTGTTCCGCACCGTCGGCTACGGGCAAAGCGAAAAAATGTGGCGCGACATCGTCAGCGCCCTGCGCGCCGTCGGCTACGACTACGTGCTGTCGATCGAACATGAAGACATGCTCGCTTCGATCGATGAAGGGCTGTCAAAGGCCGTCGCCCTCTTGAAAAAGGTGTTGTTCAAAGAAGAACTGCCGGAGATGTGGTGGGCGTAAAAAGAAGGCGGCAAGGAGCTAGGGGCTCTTTGCCGCCTGTATGCTTGCTTTGACATCTGCCGCCAAGAGATCTCACGTTTTCGACATAGGGGCTTCATGCGGACATTCGTTCGGCCGCAAACAGTTTCTTTTGGAAAGCCAACGTTGTCTCTTGTCCGTTCGGGCGCTTCTGTGACGAAGCGGTCATGAACGCCAGCGGACGGACTCTTCCCAGCGGTTGATCAGCTTCATCAGCATCCGAACGGAAAACGACAGAAGAAAGATCGTGACAAACGAATGCATCCATGTCCACGTATGGTACGTGATCAAATTTGTATACTTTTCATAAAGAACTTCTATGAACGTCAAAGCGGCTGTATACAAGGCGCATTGTCCGACAATGCCGAAAAAGCTCGAATGGTACGACGTTCGATAAAAATACACGCACATGATCGGATACAGAAAGTATTCAAACAAGATGCTCGTGTCGAAGTATTGCCCCAAAAACCTCACGGGATAGTCGAGCAAATGCTTTTCGACCACAATGACACCGAAAAAGGTGGAAAAATAAGCTTTCAATAAAAACACGAGAATCACGTCTTTAATGGGCGGTTTGCGCAAGCTGAAAACCAATAGGATGAGGCCCAGCGCCAGCAACACCCATAAGTGGATTCGATCCATGTCTTCATCCTCTCCTGTCAGGGGTTCTGTTGTCCAGCCTGTGCTGTGCGGCCGATCAGAATGTCATAGATCCACCGGGCGTTTGATCAGGCATGGGCGCAAGCGCGGCTGTGGACCGATTCATGCAGGGCACCCAAGGCGCAGCCCCCGTTTACATCGCGTGCGCCGTCTCACGGCCGATGCGCCCTTTCATGAACAGTAGCCGATGCCCATCCACCGTCAAATCGATCATCGCCCCGTTCAATATGTCTTCGCCTGATTTCCGCCCGTTCGCCTGCAAATACTTCACTCGATACCATTTTCGTCCATATTCAAAATAGAGATACTGTCCGCGCTGGAAATCGATCCAAAACTTCACCCGCTCGCCGTTCACGGTCTTCCATACATACCCCCAAGCCCGGTCTTGGCGGATCGGCGCCATTTTCGGGCGCGCGGAATTGATGGCTTCTTGACACTCCGCACGGCTAAAGCCATGGGATTCTTGGGTCGTTCGCGTCCTCATCCATTTCTGGTTCGGACCACGCCCAAGTTCAGGGGTGTGTCATCACCCCGTCCCATCGGGTTAGAATGTACCCCGATGGGCGGCGCACCTGTGACCAGTGCGCTAGGTTAGGCGGCGAAGCCCGAAATCGCTTTGGCGATGTTGATGGCGCCATTTAAGTCGGCGTGGATGGTGTATCCGCACTTTTGACATCGGAAGCGGATGCCGTTTCGGTTCGCTTTCTCTCGATAACCACATTTACACGTTTGGCTCGTGTAGGTCGGCTTCACCCACTCGACCCGAATGCCCGCCATTTCCGCTTTATAGGCGATCATCGTTTGCAGTTGATGAAACGCCCAAGCATGAAGGCTTCGCCCCGCTTCTTTGGGCGATGCCGCCCGTTTCCGAATGCCCGTCAAATCTTCCATCCGAATCACGCCAACACCGTTGGCGAGCGCAAAGTTGACGATTTGACGGCTGATTTTGTGATTTTGGTCCTTCATCCAGCGGGACTCTTTGCGGCCGATTTTGCGAATCATATGGAGCTTCTTCGCTTTGCCCAACGTTCGCCGCAAAGCCGCATATCGTCGGCGAATGAAGGCGCATTGGCTCCCTTTGAAAAACAACGATTTCGTTCCCACGCTGGCCACAGCGATATAACGAAGTCCCAAATCAACGCCCATTACCTTCGTTTCTTCCCGTTGTTGGACTTCAACTGTGATCGCAACAGCCAAGCACCATTTCTTTCTCTTTTTGTAGAGCTTGGCGGCCCCTTGTTTGGCGGTTCCGTTAAGCAGCCGATTCAGCCATGCTTCTTGATAGGGGTGCGTGACGACCGGCACGCCAATTCGCTTCTCCAGTGTAGGGAAGGAAACCGTGTAGAACGCTCCTTTCTTTTCCACCTTCACGTTTTGATTGTTAAAGCAACACCAGAATGTTCGAAACTTCTTTGTTTTCTGGTTTTTCTTTTGGGACTTCACTTCTCGAATCGTTTGATTCACGACGGCGGAAGGAAACCGCTGCGACGAAAACTCTTTAAAAATTTTGCTCGTCGCTTGATTCAGTTCTGGATGATCCAACAGCCAATTCGCAAACTCTGTATTCACTTCTGTCATCCGTTCATACATTTCCTGTTTGACTTTCGTTGGGTTGTGCAGTTCCAGCCTTAGTGTGATCGTCGGCATGGATTCACCCCCTTTTCTTTTGAGATTCCACATAATGTTTGATGGTTTCGCTTGATCCATTCCCTGCTGTACTAACGAAGAAAGAGCGTGTCCAAAGACTAGGCAAATGAGATAAGTATTGAAATTCCTGCCTTAATCGTCTGGGAGTCACTCCTTTCACTCTTGCCATCATATCTGATGGAGAATCAGAAGGGAGGCCATTCAAGAACAAACGACAACGATCAGGCATCACTTCCATCGCAAGGATGACCCCATCATTCTCTTGGCAAATTTCTCTACTAACTGCTTGAATCGCTCTTCCACTCTGCCTACTAACACCTTTCTTCGATAACGCGGACAGAAAACAAAATGATAGTAAATCAACGATACAGTTGTTTTCGTTCTTCGATATTCTTGTTCCATATTATAGATCGTATCAGTTTTAATGATTATACTACAACATCTAAAGAGAAAGATGGTGGCTCTAAGCAATCCTCTTAAGGGATTACCGAGCAATGCCGTCTTTCATCCCTCGATTGAAACCGTGGGCTTTCAGACGGCATTTTCTGTAATACAGGCGGTGTTTGATGTCAAACAGCACCATCCTATTCGCCTCCTTTTGGACAACTATACTATATGTATAGCGCCAACTAGGAGAAATAGACATGCCGGCTCACCCGTTTTCTTTCAGCAGCCGTCCCGCCATCACCCGAACCGCGAGCGTCACGACAAACATCGAGACGAATGAATATCCCCACTTCCACGTATGGTATTCGATCAGGTCGGTGTGCCGCTCCAACAGGATCTCGACCGCCGTCATCCCCCCTGTATAAGCGGCGCACTGCATCCATATCCCCTTCCAGCCCGAGCGGCGCGATGTCCCGTAAACGTACACACTGACAACAGGGTAAAGCAAGTATTCAAAGATCACGCTGTCGTTCGTATAATCTGGAAACAGCCGCACCGGATAGGCAAGCATTCCCGCCCCGCTGACGATCAGGCCTGCCAAACTGGAAATATACGCATTCAGCAAAAACGAAAGCCATACTTCCCTTGGTGAAAGAAAGCGGAAGCTGAGCCCCAGCAAACCGATGCCCACCGCAGCAAGCAGCCAAAGGATCGAGTGTTCCATCATAGCCCCCAAGCGCGAATTATGTCGATTTTTCTTAGTATGGGATGAAAGAGGGGGGAGTATGTGAAATTTTTGGTGTTTTCATTTTGCAACAGGCAATAGGCCTTAGAAACGGCGGTCTTCTGTGTGTTCTTTCCTATGAAAAAAAGGCGAAATTTTGTAAAATGGTAGTATAGTTTTGTAAATGGAGGAATGGACATGCCGATGTACAACAAACTCGTTCGCGACCGCATTCCAACCATTATTGAACAAGCGGGAAAAACGTTTACAACCCGCATACTTGACGATGAAGAGTATAGGAAAGAACTGCAGAAAAAAGCGTTTGAGGAGCTTGAGGAATACGTCCAAGCGGAAACGGATGAGGCGGCTCTTGAAGAGCTCGCAGACGTGTTGGAAATTATCCATGCTTTGGCTGAATGCCATGGCGCTTCGATCGAGCAAGTGGAACAAATCCGCGCCAAAAAGGCAGAGAAGCGCGGTGGTTTTCGAGACAAAATTTTTTTGATCGAGGTTCACGATGAGTAAGGTGGAGTTGATTTCCAGACGTCTTCTCGACAAGTTGCAGGAACAGATGAGCCGCTCGTCGACGATATACATACTGACATCGTTTGCCATGAAGTCCGGGGTTCGCTTATTGAAGGACAGTTTGCGGGCAGCTGCAGAGCGGGGGGCGGATATCAAAATTTGCGTTGGTGATTACTTGTTTGTCACTCAGCCAGAGGCGCTGCGCGAGCTCATATCCATCCACCCGGACATCGAGGTCCGCTTGTATCGGAGTGAGGGAATTTCCTTTCATCCGAAAGCGTACCTATTTGAAGATACAGAAGGCGGCTACTTCATTGTCGGTTCTTCCAACTTGTCCCGTTCGGCGCTCACTGACGGTGTCGAATGGAACCTTGGGCTGGATAAGAGCGTTGATGAGGATGTATTTGCCGAAGCAATGGAGCAGTTTTTAAAGCTGTTTTACGCTCCGGAAACCGTGCCGGTCAATGCCGAAACGGCCGCTGACTATGAAAAGCAGCATCAAGACTATCATCAGCGGCACCCCAATTTAGCCCGCATATGGGCGGAGAATGAAGAAATCGAGTTGATGCTTCCGACGGAAACGGAGAAGAAGCAAGAGGGAGAGACGGCGGACAAGGTTGATGTTGTCCATGAAACGGCGGCGCCATATGGAACGATCCAGCCGCGCTTTGCCCAAGTTGAGGCGTTGGAGCGGTTGGAAGCTGCCTATGAAGAAGGGTACGACAAAGCGATGGTTGTCATGGCGACCGGGCTGGGAAAAACATACTTGGCCGCTTTTTTTGCCCGCCGTTTTTCGCGGGTGCTGTTTATCGCCCATCGCGAAGAAATTCTTCGCCAGGCGAAGCAGTCGTTTGAACGCGTGATTCCTGATCGAACAGCAGGACTGTACGATGGCAATCAAAAAGAAGGAAATGCCGACATGGTGTTTGCCTCGATCTTTACACTAAGCATGAAAAAACATTTGCATTCGTTTCGTCCCGACGCATTTGACTTGATCATTGTCGACGAGTTCCACCATGCGGCAGCCCGCTCGTACGAACGCGTCCTTTGTTATTTTCAGCCGAAATTTTTGCTTGGCATCACTGCTACTCCAGATCGGAGCGACAACAAAGACGTATACGCCCTTTGCGACGGAAATGTCGCGTATCGCATCGATTTTATCGAAGCGGTGCAGCGCGGTTGGTTGGCTCCCTTCCATTATTACGGGGTCTACGACGACACAGACTATTCGCAAATCAAGTGGCTTGGCAATCGCTATGATGAGGAAGAACTGCTTCAAGTGCAGCTTCGCGAGGAGATGGTGGAGAAGATTTTGCGAGCGTGGGAGAAGTATAAGAAAACAAGGACGCTTGTCTTTTGTTCATCGATCAGGCAAGCTGATTTTCTGTCCGAATATTTCCAGCGTCACGGCTACCGGACGGTCAGTCTCCATTCGAAGCAGACGGCTATTTCGCGCAAGCAGGCCATTGCCATGTTGGAACGCCGTGAACTGGACGCCATTTTCACCGTCGACTTGTTCAATGAAGGGGTCGATATTCCTTCTGTCGATACACTTTTGTTCGTGCGGCCGACGGAATCGCTGACCGTCTTCATCCAGCAAGTCGGGCGCGGGCTGCGGCTGTACAAAGGCAAGGATTATTGCGTGATTATTGATTTAATCGGAAACTACCGGAATGCGGATGTCAAACTGCGCCTGTTTGATACACAGCGGGGCGAAACGAAGAAAAAGGCGCGGGAATCCGTTGTGCCAACGGTTCCGGAAACGTGCGAACTGCATCTCGATGTTCAAGCCATCCATCTTCTCGAAGAGATGCAGAAAAAACGCCAACCGCGCAAAGAACGGCTGCTTGCTGATTATCGGGAGCTGAAACAGGAGCTTGGCAGACGGCCGACGTATTTGGAACTGCATCTCCAAGGCCGAAGTGAAGCGGCGGAGTACAAACAAGAGTTCGGATCTTATGTCGCCTTTTTATATTGGGCGGGGGAGTTGTCGGAGCTGGAAAAGGAAGTGTTTCTAAAACACGAGCCGTGGCTTGTTGAAATGGAACGTACGGTGATGTCAAAAAGCTACAAAATGGTTGTTCTAAAAGCCATGCTTGAACGTGGACCGTCCGGATGGCACCAACCAATTACACCGCAGGAGGCTGCCCCGTTTTTCCATCGGTATTTAACGGAAAAAGAATACCGAAAGCGCATCGATTTTTCCGACGGAGAAACGAAGCGCCTCTGGGAATATGACCAGGAAAAGGTGAGCCGGTTGATCGCCCGCATGCCGATGACGAAATGGAGCGGCAGTTCGAATGGGCTGATTTCCTTTGCAAATAACGTTTTTGCGCTCCAATTTGCCATTGAGAACGAGCATGAAGAAATATTGCACAACTGGACAAAAGAGATTTGCGAGTATCGGTTGCATGTGTATTTTGAAAGGAAGGGGGGATGAGAAAACTCCTCTCTTTTTTATGGTAGTTTACGGTGATTGCAAGAAAATACTGTCGGGCATCAGATTCGGGCAAGTTAGGCGGCCAGGCATGGATATGATTTATGATTTAGTATAGAAACGATGAGAAAAGAGCGGCTTAGGTTACTCGATAGAGGGACTGTTATCGTTTATTACTGATCCATTTTTGGTGGTTGATGCGAAGGAAAATATTATTCACGTAAACTCTGCAGCAGAACGATGGATAAAGAAATTAGACTTAGAAATGCTAATGAGGTATTCTTTGGCGCACGTGTATCGGGGAACGTGATTTTGGGATAGAAACTAATACCCTTAATCGGAGATCGTGATATTGAATAACCAAGGAGGGAGATTGCGATGACTTTCGCCGCACCAATGAGCTCCAAAGAAGCACGGCAAATGATTCGGAACAATGAATGGGTGAAACCGACAGCGGGTGTCGCAAACGGCTATACACAGGCTAATTTAGTTGTGCTGCCGAAGGAGTTGGCGTTTGAATTTCTTCTGTTTTGCCAGCGCAATCCGAAACCTTGTCCGGTATTAGATGTGACCGAGCCGGGATCATGGGAGCCAAGCATGGTGGCGCCAGGAGCAGATTTGCGTGTAGACTTGCCGAAATATAGGGTTTATCGAAATGGCGAACTGACAGAGGAGCGGACGGATATCATCGATCTTTGGGATAAGGACATGGTCGGCTTTCTGCTCGGGTGCAGCTTTACGTTTGAACATGCCCTGGTGAACAATGGCATCCCGGTTCGCCACATTCAAGAAAATTGCAATGTCCCGATGTATAAAACGAATATCCCGTGTGTAAAAGCGGGAAGATTTGAAGGGCCGATGGTTGTAAGCATGCGCCCGATTCCCCATAAGGATGTTGTCAGGGCGGTTCAAGTCACGAGCCGCTTCCCGTCTGTTCATGGTGCCCCTATTCATATTGGCGACCCGAAACTTATAGGGATTCATGATATTTATAAGCCTGATTTTGGGGATCCGGTCACCATCCGTGAGGGGGAAACCCCGGTATTTTGGGCCTGTGGGGTCACCCCTCAAGCGGTTGCTATGGAAGTAAAGCCGGATATCATGATTACGCATGCCCCAGGACATATGTTTATTACCGATCTGCGCGATGAGCAGCTTGGGGTTTTATAAGCCGAACTGCCTGCTCTGGTTGGTGAATATCCGAAGTAGGAAGCTGTGAGGGTGCGGCTGCACGATGGCTTTGCAGCAGCACCTGCTCACCCCACTAGCGGTGAATGCTTCGCGTATGGTTATGCGGTGGACCATTCCTTTTTTAATGTTTTGAAAAATAAAAATTATTGATTGACTTGCTTGCCAAAACGGTTTATGCTAATTTTATGACTTTCAGAAAGCAGAGGAGAGATGAGCCATGAGTGTAGTCCAGGAAACGAAAGGCTATTTCGGCGAATTCGGCGGCAGCTTCGTTCCGGATGAATTGCAGGAAGTGCTTGATTATTTGGAGGAGCAGTTTCTGAAATATAAAGATGACCCGGAATTCAATGAGGAGTTTCGAACCTATTTGCGGGAGTATGTCGGCCGTGAGAGTCCGCTGACGTTTGCGGCGCGGTTGACGGAGCGGCTCGGCGGGGCGAAGATTTATTTGAAACGTGAGGATTTAAACCATACCGGTTCGCATAAAATCAACAACGTGATTGGGCAAATTTTATTGGCGAAGCGGATGGGCGCGAAGCGGGTCATTGCGGAGACAGGCGCAGGCCAGCACGGGGTGGCGACCGCTACCGCATGCGCCATGTTTGGCATCGATTGTACCATTTATATGGGAGAAGAAGATACGAAGCGCCAGGCGCTCAATGTGTTCCGCATGGAGCTGTTAGGGGCGAAAGTCGTGTCGGTCTCGAAAGGTCAAGGACGATTGAAGGATGCCGTGGACGAGGCGCTGAACGATCTTGTGCAAAACTATAAGACTACATTTTACTTGCTTGGTTCGGCGGTTGGTCCGCATCCGTACCCGTCGATGGTGAAACATTTTCAGTCGGTTATTAGCGAAGAGAGCAAGCGGCAGATTGTAGAGAAGGAAGGACGTCTTCCGGATGCGGTAGTGGCCTGCGTCGGCGGGGGAAGCAACGCCATCGGGGCGTTCGCCCACTACTTGGATGAACCGAGCGTGCGGCTCATCGGTGTCGAGCCGGAGAAGGCAGCGACGCTAACGAAGGGCGTTCCGGCCGTGTTGCATGGATTCAAGTGTTTGGTGCTCCTTGATGAAAATGGAAACCCGCAGCCGACATACTCGATTGCCGCCGGGCTTGATTACCCGGGCATTGGTCCGGAACATAGCTACTTGAAAGTGTCCGGGCGGGCTGAGTATTATACGGTCACGAACGAAGAAGTGCTTGAGGCGTTTCAACTGCTGTCTAAAACAGAAGGAATCATCCCAGCTCTCGAGAGCGCCCATGCGGTGGCGTACGCTATCAAGCTTGCGCCGACGTTAAGCAAAGACCAAATCATCATTGTGAATTTGTCGGGGCGCGGGGATAAGGATGTTGAGCAAGTGTTTTCCATGTTGCAATCGTGAAGAAAGCAGGCGGTTGTTCACGACGGTGTTCGCGTGAAGCCGCCTGCTTATTTGTAATCATCTTCCGCCGAGAAAATCTCGCTTTTACCCGTAAATGTAAGTCGGGATGAATCCGGGCTTCCTTTGCGAATCTCCCTATTGCCCCCAATGGGCAAAAAGTATACAATGGATGTAAATAGAACAAACGTTCTTTTTGAGGAGGGAGGGCTATGCACAAAGCCTATCGCTTTCGGCTGTATCCCACCCGAACACAGGCAAAACTCCTCAACGAGACGATTGGGTGCTGCCGATTTGTGTACAATCACTTTTTGGCCGAGTGGAAGGAGACGTATGAAACCACGGGAAAAGGACTCGGCTACAACGAGTGTTCCAAACGATTGACAGCTTTGAAGAAAACCCTTCCATGGCTGAAAACCCCTGATTCAACCGCCTTGCAAAACGCACTGCAGCAGTTGGCCGAGGCGTTTGACCGGTTCTTCGAGGGAACGGCGAACGCTCCCCGCTTCAAAAGCAAAAAACACCCGAACCAATCGTACACCGCCCAGTGCAACTACCCAAAGAACGGACGCCCTACGATCGAAGTGGACGGCCATCGGTTGAAACTTCCCAAGCTCGGATGGGTGAAGTTCGCCAAAAGCCGCGAGGTGGAAGGCCGCATTCTCTCCGCCACGATTCGTCGAAATCGAGCGGGGAAGTATTTCGTCTCCATTCTCGTGGAAACGGATATTCCCCCATTGCCCCAAACCGACAAGAAAGTGGGCGTCGATTTGGGGTTGAAACAGATCGTAGTGCTTTCCACAGGCGAAACGATCGAACACCCCCGGTATTGGCGCCGGTATGAAGAAAAGCTCGCCTACTGGCAGCGGGTGATGGCTCGTCGAAAGCCAGGCGGTTCGAACTGGGAGAAAGCCCGTTTGAAAGTGGCCAAGCTTCATGAAAAAATCTCCAACTGCCGGAACGATTTCCTGCACAAACTGTCCACCCGCCTCATCCGCGAAAACCAAGTGGTGTGCGTGGAGGACTTGCGTGTTAGGAACATGCAAAAGAATCGCAAGCTGGCTAAATCCATTTCCGATTCCGCGTGGGGGAGTTTTCTTCGCATGCTCGAGTATAAAGCGACATGGTACGGGCGGACGGTGGTTCGTGTTGCGAGCACGTTTCCCTCGAGTCAATTGTGCTCGTGCTGCGGGCATCGGCACGTCGAGGTGAAATCGCTTGGCATTCGCGAGTGGGTGTGCCCCGCCTGCGGAGCCGAACATGACCGGGACCATAACGCTGCCCGGAATATTCTAAATGAAGGGCTTCGACTGCTGTCGTTGTAGGGCGGCTGAACCGTGGGACGCACGGGGATGGCTTGGCGGACATCCTGCCGCGGGGCGGGTGTTCCCAAGAATCTCCCACCTCGAAATGCGGGCGGGAGAGCGTTCAACTGAACGGAGAGGGATTATAAGGCCGCTTGTTTGCAGCGGCCTTAGTTGAGCGCTTCAATGAGCCGCAGCCTTGGTATCACAGTGAGGCGCTAACTAATCGCCACTCCTGCGCTCGCATATCCCGTGACGGAAGCGGCGATTGAAAGGCCGGAAGTGGTGATGAAAAACGCCATGAGCAGCCGGTCGCCAGTATTGACAGGCACGTTTAATCCTGTGATGATGCCGCTGGCGTTTTGGGCTAGGGAGATGGGAAAGGTGATTGATGGCGTTAATGTAATGAGCGTGCCTGGAATAGGCGAAAATACGTTGCTGGATGGAGAAGTGGCGATATACAATTGAGCGCGGATCGTAGCTGTTCCTAAAAGCGCTGTGCCTGTTGTAGCGGAAAAATTGGCTGCGACAGCAGTAATGATTCCTGAACGCGGGATGGTAAAGGAAAAATTCGATGTGCCGCCAAGGTTTATCGTTCCTCCCACTAAACTGATGCTTGAAGCAGCGTTTCCAAATCCGATCAAACTTGTGGTGTCGGCCAACCCGGCTATAGTGGCGGTCAAGACAACCGTTGTTCCTGAAGCGAATGGAATGATGGCTCCTGCTCCAGCCGGTCCCGTCGGCCCTGTGGGTCCTTGAGGTCCTGTGGGTCCGGTCGGCCCTGTAGGTCCTTGAGGTCCTGTGGGTCCTTGAGGTCCGATGGGTCCCGTGGGTCCTTGAGGTCCTGTGGGTCCAGTCGGTCCTGTAGGCCCTGTGGGTCCCGTGGGTCCTGTTGGTCCGGTATAGATTTTTACAATCGGCGGCCATGTTCCGCATAAAGGGGAAAGACATTTTACTCGAATAGGACGTCGGTCAGACAAGCGGCATAACCTCCCTTCATCACGATTCATCGGTTTGGTGGAACGTGCTTTCGGCGGCGAGAATGGATTGCAGCAAACATTCGTTGTGCAAAACCGCGGGATGATGAGGAACGTATTGTTTGGCTTTTTCGTTATGTTGGTATGCTAACTCGTACTCGCCCATGTAAAAGTAACATACACAAAGCTGCAAGTGGGGAAGCCAAGTCCAGCAAGCATGATGAACAAATCCCCAGCTGTCGGAAGGCATTGTGAGTTGAGTGGCTAAATGGTACCAAAAGGCGGCAAGACGATATTGCTTGCGCTGAAGGAAGTAATAGCCCAGCCGGCAGCAGCATTCAGCCCGAGGGGTATCGTATTCGAACGATCGGAGCGCATATCGCAATGCCTGTTCTTCATCACCAAGCGCATCAAAACAATCCGCTACCTTTCCGCAGGCGGCGATGCAATCTTCCACCCACCCTTTTTTTGTCTGCAAAAACTGTTCATAATACTGAATGGCCCGCTCGTATTGTTGATGGTCGAACAGTTCGTTGGCAAAGTAAAACAGATCTCTTGGGGAAAATTCTTTTCCTTGTGCCAACTGTTTCTCATAGATTTGCAAATTTCGATCTGAAGCGCAGCGATTGGGTTGATGAATAATGGTAATATCGCTGTTGAGAATCGTTCCCCATACTTCTAGATATTCATGAACCATCCCATGCCATCGGAAGCCGTTGGATCGTTTGACGAGACGATTTCGGCGGACGCTCGAGATCGTCTTTCCATATTCATCTTGGGCAAGGCTGTAAATCATGGTGACGGAGTCGATGTCAGAAGAAAGGGTGCGCTTCAATGTGAGAAATTTGGTCTGCTCTTCTGCCGGCAAGATGTCGTCTGCGTCCAGCCAAAAAATATAGTCCATGGTGGCGTGGGAAAAGGAGAAGTTTCGCGCCGCCGAGAAATCATCGCTCCAAGGAAAGTCGATGACTCGTGCGGTGTAGGAGCGGGCGATTTCTTTCGTGCGATCCGTTGATCCTGTATCCACAATCACGATTTCGTCTACGAGATGTTGGACGCTGTCCAAACAGCGGGCAAGGACGTCTTCTTCATTTTTGACGATCATGCAAAGACTGATGGTGATCAATTTCCTTGCACCTTCCTTTCGGCCATGTTGCTGTTTCACTATATGCATCATGCGGGAACGTGCTTATGCCAATGCCGCATGGCGCTGTGAAAATCGAGGAAAAAGGGCGGAGTGAAGAAAATCCCTTCATCCCCGCAATCAATGGGGGATGAAGGGACTGATTTGCTTCGCGGTTGACCTTAGTTGTGAATGAGCGCCCTGCTGTAAGGCGGTGCTCCCGTAATCCTCTTGCTTTGAAACGCCAGCCTCAATCGGGAGGGGTTACACCGCTTCAACAGGAATAAATTCCCATTTATTTACATCAAATAATCCTTGGTCGGTCAGCTTGAGCTCTGGGATGACCGGCAAGGCGAGGAAGGACAATGTGATGAATGGGTTGAACGAGCCATTGGCGCCGATGGCTTTAAGGGCTTTGTCAATCTGCTTCAATCCGCTTAGCACCTCGGTATAGTCTTTTCTTGTCATTAGACCGCCGATCTCAAGCGGCAGGCTGGCAAGCACCGCTCCGTCTTTGATGACCGCCAAGCCGCCGTGCTGCTCGCGGAGCTGTTCGATGGCGGCGGCGAGGTCGCGATCGTTTGTTCCGGCGGCGATGATATGGTGTGAGTCGTGCGCGATCGAAGAAGCGATGGCGCCTGCCTTGAATCCGAAGCCGCGGACGATGCCAAGGCCGATGCCGAGGCCGCGATGGCGTTCGACGACAACAAGCTTCAGCAAATCCCGCTCGATCGACGGGCAGAAAGCCCCTTCCTGGACATCAACGTCCGTGATGAGGTGGTTCGTATGCAAATGGTTCGGGATGATCTCGATGACATGGGCTTTCGTTCCTCTTTTCATCGGGATGCGAAGATCGGTTTCGTCCACTGCTTGGCAACGGATGGAGTGAAGCAATGGCTGTTCAAGGCTTTCTGCCGATCGTTCGGCCGGAAACACCGTCTGTCCATGTTGGGCCACTAGTCTTCCCGCTTTGAAGACGTGGGTGATGTTCAATATTTCCAAATCGTCAACGAACAAAAAGTCGGCGTCATATCCTGGAGCGACAGCGCCTTTTGTCGGCAAACGGTAGCACTCTGCGGCGTTCAGCGTGGCCATTTGGATGGCCAGAAGCGGGTCGAGGCCGGCCTGAATGGCGAGCCGCACATTATGGTCGACGCTTCCTTCGAACCATAAGTCATCAAGATGTTTGTCATCCGTGCAAAACAGAAAGCGGCGCGCGTTGTGCTCAGTGACGGCAGGAAGAAGTTTTTCGAGGTCTTTAGCGACTGATCCTTGGCGAATGAGCACGTACATGCCGCGGCGAATGCGTTCAAGCGCTTCGTCGACGGTGACGCATTCATGATCCGTATGGATGCGGGAGCTTCGGTAGACGTTGATGGCGTTGGCATCAAGGCCGGCCAAGTGGCCGTCGATCAGGCGGTTGGCGTTTGCCGCGAGCGCCAGTTTGTCGAGCATCGACGGGTGTTGTTCCCTTAATGACGGATAGTCCATCACTTCCGCCAATCCGAGAACGCGTTCATCGTTGAAAAACGGCGCCAGTTCCGCGGCGGATAAGACGGCTCCGGCATGTTCAAATGAGGAGGCCGGCACGCACGACGGCAACATCATATACACATCGAGCGGCGTCCGTTTCGCATCATCGAGCATAAACTGGATGCCGTGGATGCCGGCGACGTTCGCGATTTCGTGCGGATCGGCGATCACCGTGGTGACCCCATGCGGGAGAACGACGCGGGCGAATTCGCTCGGAGGAACCATGGATGATTCGATATGCACGTGTCCGTCGATCAGTCCCGGACAAATGTAGCGGCCCTCGGCGTCAATCGTTTTCTCTCCTTCATAGCGCCCGATGCCGACGATCATTCCTTCCACAATGGCGAGGTCTCCTTCGATGATTTCGCGCGTGAACACGTTGACGATTTTCCCATTTTGGATGACGAGATCGGCTTTTGTTTGTTTGGCGGCGGCGGCGATTTGGTTGTGCAATGTCGAATGCATGCAGTGATTCTCCTCTCTTCATGATGTGAATCGCGATGCCAGTGGAAATTGGCTTTATTGTAATGGGCTTGATGGAAGATGTCAATCGCTTTGGCGCTGATTTTGACATACCCTCTTTACAACGTAACAGTGTTATGTTACATTTATGATTGTGAGGGGGTGATGCCACGATGGAACCAGAACTCATCTCAAAAAAAGAGCTGCTCGAGCTGACCGGCATTTCGTACGGCCAGCTGTACCGCTGGAAGCGGAAAAAGCTCATTCCGGAAGAATGGTTTATTCGCAAATCGACATTCACCGGGCAAGAGACGTTTTTTCCGAAAGAGAAAATCTTGGCCCGCATTGAGAAAATCAAAGAGCTGAAAGATGAGCTGTCGCTCGATGAACTGGCGGGTGTGTTTGCGCCGAGTCCGGCGGCGGTTGTTTTGACGAAAGAGGAAATTGTAAAACGTCACATTGTTTCGGATTTGGTGATGCAATGGTTGGATGATGAATGGGGAGGCCGCCAAGATGTGTCCTTTGCCGAGCTCCTGTCCCTTTACATCGTTGACCGGCTTCTTCGTTCCGGTGAGATCAGCATAGAAGAAGGAAAAAACATATGGATGATGTTTAAGAGCCATTATCCAAAATTGCAAGGGAAGTCATGCGAGCTTGTCGTTTTGCGCAAAATGGGGGTCACGGTTTCCTTTCTTGTGGAAGGGACAGCAGCTTTGCATGTGGAAGAAGGGGCGAAGCTCATTGCGCGGCTGCACGTGCCAACGTATATTGAAGAGTTGAAACTGGCCATTTCGGAGGGATAAAAGGATGGAGCGTCGAGATTTGGTCATTGCCGGGACGGGTCATGCGTCCGGCGGGCTGTACAATTTGGTGAAATTGTCGGGAAATGGGAAGCTGTACGGCGACATCGACTGCCTCGAGCTGCAGGTGCAAGGAAACGCGGCCGTGGAAGGGAGCGTGAAAGCCAACACGGTTCATATTGCCGGGAAAGGAAATGTGGCAGGCGGGGTGGAGTGTGAGTGGATGAAAGTGAGCGGGAGCATAAGAATTGAAGAAAATGTGCAATGCCAAGAGGCGACCGTTCGCGGCCGCGGGGAGGCGAAAGGTTCATGGGCGGCGGAGGTGGTTCGCGTCCATGGCGAGCTCAATATCGGTGGCGATTGCTCGGCTGAGCGGATGGAGGTGGAAGGGCATTTTGCGGTCGGCGGGCTGCTGAACGCGGACTATCTCGAAGTGAAGCTGTTGGGCCCGAGCCGCGTAAAGGAGATCGGCGGAGAGACGATCGTCGTCAAGCGGCAAGGAAGTTCGCTGTTCAAAAAATGGTTTTTTCCAGCGGAGTTGACCGCCGATGTCATTGAAGGGGATTCCGTCCATCTCGAACATACGAGCGCGAAAATGGTGCGCGGCAATCGCGTCGTGATCGGGCCAGGGTGCGAGATCGAGCGAGTCGAATACCGAGAAAAGTTGGAATGCGATGAAGAGGCGAAAATCGGCACGATCGAGAAAGGGTGAAAACGATGGCGGAACGAAACTTGACGGTTCATGGATCGGCGCTTTCTGGAGGCGGTGTGTTCCATCACGTCACGATTCGCGGCGATGCGACGATTCGGGGCGACATCGAGTGCGACCGCTTGAAAGTGTTTGGCGCAGCCGACATGAAAGGAGCAGTTGCGGCCCGCACGTTTCGCCTATTTGGCCAAGCGAACGTGGACGGTCCCGTACAGGCGGAGAAAATGGGGGTGTTCGGGGAAGTGGACATCCGGGGACACGCCCGCCTTGGGCATCTTCAGCTGCGCGGGATGGCGCAAGTCGAGGGGGGCATCGAAGCCGATGTCATCCGCGGTTACGGCGAGCTGTCGGTGTCGGGAAGCTGCGAGGCGGAGAGTGTTGCGTTGACCGGAGTTGTGCACATTGGACAGACGTTGAATGCGGAGCAGGTGGAACTGTCGCTCTGTTTTGCCGACAGCTCGGTCAAGGAAATCGGGGGGCGGACGATTTCCATCACCCGCAGCAAAAAATGGAGCGCGATTCATTGGTTGAGCCGTTTTTCTTCTTCGCCCGCCGTATTGGCAGCGGATGTGATTGAAGGAGATGAGATTTATGTGGAGTATACACGAGCCGCGGTCGTCAGGGGGGATCGGGTGACAATCGGTCCGGGCTGCGACATTGGGCTTGTTGAATATCATACAGCCTTTGCCCAAGACAAGAAGGCTGCGGTGAACGAAAAAAGACAGAGATAGAGGGAAATGGAACGGATGGAGAGGAAGGAAACGAAGACGGGATTGGTCGTGATCGCGCTGTTGCTCGGCATTTTTGTCGCTTCCATGGACAATACGATTGTGGCGACCGCCATGGCGACGATCGTCGCGGATCTCGGGGGGCTCAAGCAGTTTGTTTGGGTGACGTCAGCGTATATGGTGGCCGAGATGGCCGGGATGCCGATTTTTGGGAAACTGTCCGATATGACGGGAGGAAGCGATTTTTCTTATTTGGCATCATAGTGTTTTTGCTTGGTTCGATTTTGTGCGGCATGGCGCAAACGATCGTCCAGCTCAGCATCTTCCGTGCCATTCAAGGCATCGGCGGCGAGGCGCTGGTGCCGATTGCGTTTACGATTATGCTACCGCAACGTGATGTTCGGGTTTATGCTCTTGTTTGCGGCCGGGATCGGGCTGTTTGGCACGATTGATGAACAGACCACGCGTCTTGTCGTGACGTTGTACATGATCATTGTCGGATTAGGGATGGGCGCTTCGTTTTCCGTCCTCGGCATGGCGGCGATCCATCATTTTTCCGAAGCGGAGCGGGGCGCGGCCAGCTCGACGAATTCATTTGTCCGGTCGCTCGGCATGACCGTCGGCATTACGGTGTTTGGCATCATTCAGCGCAACTTGTTTACGGATCAATTGGCTGAGCAGTTTCACGGCATGGCGCAAGGCGCGTTTGGAAGCAGTGTTCACGACCCGCGGGCGATGTTGTCGCCAGAAGCGCGGGCGCACATCCCGGCACCGGTGCTCGATCGGTTGACGGAAGCACTGGCTTCTTCGATCGCCGATACGTTTTTATGGGCGCTCATTCCCGCGGCGCTCACGATCGTTTGCGTGCTTTTGATGTCCAATGATCGGCTCGCCTCGTGGACGGGTGCGCGGGAACGAGCAAGTGAGAAATAAAAGGGGCATGATTGGAAGAAAAATAGAGTCTATGCAGCGGACGGTGCTCATCATGCGGTTAGGGTGCGCCGTCCGCTTGTGGTTTATGCCGGGCTTTTGGCGAGATGTTGCAATTTCACTTCTTCCCGATGGAATTGCTTAAACAGCGTTATTACATCTGCTGTACGTTGAAAGTGATAACGAATCGGGCGCCTCGCCAATAGCGGCAAGGTGTTTTTTGTGTGCAGATTGACAATAGAATAAACTGAGGGCTAATATACCTGTGTGGGTAGTCAGATCGCATTGGTTTCGATCATTCTAAGCATGAAAATCCGCTATTGGTTGTCAGTGTTGTTGCATCAGTGGATGTGATCTAAAAAATAGTGGAACCGATGAGTGATGATTGGATCATCGATCATAAAAGAGACGATCCGGCAAGTTCGTGAAAAGGGGGAAAAGGTGGATGAAGGAAGAAAGACCAAAACCGACAGAGGACTCCAAATATATTCAGCAGCACTTAGCCAATGAACGGACGTTTCTCGCCTGGATTCGCACCTCGATTGCCATTATTGGAATTGCTTTTTTAATGATCAATTTGCATGAAAAATCAACGAGCAACGCATTGTCCACGGCCATTGTCCAATTGATCGGAGCATTGGCGGTGGTCATTTCCATCTGCACGATTGTGTTTTCCACCATTAGTTATGTCATGAAGACCAAACAAATTAATGAACAAACGTTCCGGCCGTCACGCCCGCTTATTTGGTTTTTGGCGTCCTTGTTGTTGCTGATCACCGGATTGTTTGGCTATTATTTTTTCACTTTGCTTTAATAGCGGTGCTTTCTCACCGCTTTTTTGTTGACAAAAGGAAAGTGATTCGATAACATAGGATTTGAAATACACATACGTGTATATGTATATATAACACGTATGCGTGTATAAAACCGGGATAGGTATCAAACATAATAACAAAAAATGTAAGGAGGCTCTTTTGATGAAAGTAGCGATTATTGCAGCAAACGGCGGGTTGTTTGATGCGTACAAGGTGTTCAACATCGCGACAGCTGCTGCGGCGGCAGACGCGGAGGTCGGGGTGTTTTTCACATTTGAAGGGTTGAATCTCATCCATAAAGAAGCGCACAAACAATTGCCGATTCCTGAAGGGAAAGAACATTTTCAACAAGGGTTCCAAAAAGCGAACGTTCCATCGATTGCCGAATTGCTTCAAATGGCGCAAGAGATGGGTGTGAAGCTGATCGCTTGCCAAATGACGATGGATGTCATGGGGCTTGACAAAGACCAATTCGTCGATGGCATTGAGGTGGCGGGGGCGGCGACGTTCCTGCAGTTTGCGAAAGACGCCGATATTACATTGGCCTTTTAATAAGGGAGAGGAGGAAGGAGAATATGGCACAAGTCACTGTCTATACAACAACGACATGCCCGTATTGTGTCATGGCGAAAAACTTTTTGCGCGCTCAAGGGATTCCGTTTAAGGAAGTGAATGTCGAGCTCGATCCGGAAGCGGCGCGGAGGCTGGTGGAAACGACCGGGCAAATGGGCGTGCCGCAAATCGAGATTAACGGCCGCTGGGTGCTCGGGTATGATCCGGATGCCATTATGGCATTGTGGAATCAGGCGAATCATCGTTGAGAATAACGGACCATTGACGAAACTATGAGATCAGGAGGGGATATCGTTGGCAAAAACGATTTCGGTCAAAGAGATCGCCAATAAGATCATTCGCGGTGAGGAGCTGTTCATTGTGGACGCTCGCAACCCCGAAGATTTTGCTGACTGGCGGATTGAAGGGAGACATGTCGAGGTCGTCAATATTCCGTATTTTGAAGTGTTGGATGGCATTGAACCATATTTGGACCGTTTGCCAAAAGATAAAAGCAAAACGATTTATGCCGTTTGCGCGAAGGGCGGCTCGTCGGAGTTTGTGGCAGAACAGTTGGAAGCGGCGGGCTATACGGACGTTTATTCAATCGAAGGTGGCATGAAGGCATGGAGCGAACATTTGGAACCAGTGAAAATCGGCGAGCTGAAAAGCGGAGGAACGATTTACCAATTCGTCCGCCTCGGCAAAGGGTGTCTCTCGTATCTCGTCGAATCGAACGGCGAGGGGGCGTTGATCGATACGAACCGCATGACTGACGCATACGTCCGTTTTGCCAACGAACACGGCATTACAATCAAGCATGTGCTCGATACGCACTTGCATGCCGACCATATTTCTGGCGGGCGCAAGTTGGCGGAAGAACTGGGTGCAACGTATTACTTGCCGCCGAAAGACGCGGAAGAGGTGACGTTTACCTACACACCGATTCAAGATGGCGACCGCATCCGCGTCGGCCATGTCGTGATTGAAGCGTTGTATTCGCCGGGGCATACGATCGGCAGTACATCGTTTATTGTGGACGATCAATATTTGTTAACCGGTGATATTTTATTCATCGACTCGATCGGGCGCCCGGATCTTGCCGGGAAAGCGCAAGACTGGGTCGATGATCTGCGGGAGACGCTTTACCGGCGTTACAAACAGCTTGCAGATGATTTGATTGTATTGCCGGCGCACTATATGGGGCCGAATGAAATGAATAAGGATGGCAGCGTGGCGGAACGGTTGGGGGTTCTTTATGAAAAGAATCATGGTTTAAATATTTCTAGCGATGAAGAATTCCGCCGAACGGTCACGGAGAACTTGCCGCCGCAGCCGAATGCTTACAAGGAAATTCGGCAGACCAACATGGGGAAATTGCATCCGACGGAAGAGGAACAACGGGAGATGGAAATCGGTCCAAACCGTTGCGCCGTTCGGTAGGGAAAAGGAGCCGGCGTTTTCCAATGCCGGCTTTTTTCCTCTCTTTACGAGTATAATGAAATTGAAGTGAGGAATAGGAGGGAAAAGGATGACAGGGCATCGTTTTCATTACGAACATGCTGAACGATTATTGGATCCGAAGCGCAAGGAATGGATCGACCCGCAACAGGCGATTTCGATGTTGTCTGTGAAACCGAATGACACGATCGTGGATCTTGGCTCGGGGAATGGCTATTTTACGATTCCTCTCGCGCAGGCGACAAACGGAAAAGTGTACGCGGTCGATGTGCAGCCGGAAATGATTGAATTGTTAAAACAGCGAGCCGAGAAACTAGCGATCACCAACATCGAATATCGGGTGGCGGATGTCGCCTCGACCGCCTTGCCTTCCCATTCGGTGGACAAAGGAATCATGGCGTTCGTCTTTCATGAAGTGGAACGAAAAGAAGCCGCCATTGACGAAATTCGCCGCGTGATGAAGCCAAAAGGGCAGTTTCTGTTGATCGAATGGGAAGCGATTGAAAGCGAAATGGGGCCGCCGCTCCATGAGCGGATTCCGTCGGATGAACTGTTTTCCTATGTGAAACAAAAGGCGGGCAACGTGGAACTTGTCCGTTTTCACCCGGCTGTCTATGGTCTTTTGATTCGCTGGGAATAACCAATTGTTGAGGAAAATATTTCTTATTGTCATTATACCGTATAGGGTATATAATGATCGTGCATAGGGTGAATAGAGGGGGTGAACCGTTGATCGTCATCAGTTTGTTATTCTTTCTCATTCTTTTGGGCGCAGCGTTGTATCGACGCTACTATCCTGTAAAACATATCCCATGCCTTCCGGTAGAAGAGGTACCGGACGGCTTGCTTCTTCTTGACTTGCGCGATTATAATGAAAGCAACGGCTCCATATTTGGCCAAGCGTTGCATATTCCGGTGGCGTATTTGAAACGGCATGTTCGGCATATCCCGCGAAAGCCGCTTCATATCATTGCCCAGGATGCCATCGAAAAAAACGTCGGCATCCGGCTGTTGCGCTGTTATGGCTATGAGGTGAAAAGCTATTCGGTCACGGCTTGTGATTGTCAAGAAAGGGGGCGAACGAGCCGATGGAATATAACAAAGAGATCAAAAACCGCTTAAAACGGATTGAAGGACAAATTAAAGGCGTCCTTGGCATGATGGAACAAGGGAAAGACTGCAAGAGCGTCGTTTCCCAGCTTTCAGCGGCGCGCAATGCCATTGACCGCGCCATTGCGGTGATCGTCAGCACCAATTTGGAACATTGCCTGCGTGAAAGCATGGAAAAAGGAGAAAGCACAGACAGTCTTGTCAAAGAAGCAGTGGAACTGCTTGTGAAAAGCCGTTAATGCGTTGATCAACAAAAAGGTGTTGACAACGTTCTTTTTCTTGTAGTAACATACCCATAGGGGTAATGGTAATAAAAATCTGTTGTGAAGGAGGTCATCATCATGAACGTAGCGAAAGTATTGGATGCGAAAGGATTGGCTTGCCCGATGCCGGTGGTGAGAGCCAAAAAAGCGATGGACGAATTGCAATCGGGAGAAGTGCTGGAAGTGCAAACGACCGATAAAGGGGCGAAAAACGATTTGCCGGCATGGGCGAAAACAAGCGGCCATACGGTCATTGAGATGAAAGAGGAAAACGGTGTGTTGACGTTCTGGATTCAAAAAGGATAATTTTTTAGATTTTAATATACCCATATATGTATATTTAGAGAGGAGGCAGCCAGATGACACAGCCGAAGAAAAAGACGACGATCATTTTGTTCAGCGGCGACTACGATAAGGCGATGGCGGCTTACATCATCGCCAACGGCGCCGCTGCCTACGACCATGACGTGACGATCTTTCATACGTTCTGGGGGCTGAACGCCTTGCGGAAAGAGGCGCCGGTTCCCGTGCAAAAAGGGTTTCTTGAAAAGATGTTCGCGAAGATGATGCCGCGCGGCGCGGACCGCATGGGGCTGTCGCGCATGAATTTTGCCGGCATCGGCCCGAAGTTGATCAAAAAGGTCATCAAAAAACATAACGCCATGCCGCTTCCGCAGTTGATCGAGATGGCGAAAGAGCAAGGCGTGAAACTCGTCGCTTGCCAAATGACGGTCGATTTGCTTGGGCTGAAGCCGGAGGAATTGATCGACGGCGTTGAGTTTGCTGGCGTCGCCGCGTATTTGGCTGATGCGTCGGAAGGGAACGTGAACTTATTTATTTAACGAGGGAATCATATGTCGCAAACCATCATCAACATCATCCTGTTTGTTTTGCTTGTTTGGTTTTTTGCCAGCCGCTTCATCCCGCCGAAAGGGGTGCGAATGATCACAACAGCGGAATTGAAGCGCCGGTTGAAAGAACCTGGGGTGCAATATATTGATGTGCGCACCCCGATGGAGTTTCAGTCTTACCATCTGCCAGGGTTTCGGAATATCCCGCTGCACGAATTGACAGCACGCGTTCACGAACTATCCAAAGAAAAAGAAGTGATTGTCATTTGCCAAAGCGGGATGCGAAGCCAAAAAGCAAGCAAGTTGTTAAAGAAAATGGGATTTCAGCACGTAACGAACGTCAAAGGCGGTTTAAGCGCCTGGCAATAGAGGAGGATGACGATGAAAACAATCACACCGAAAGAGGTAGAAGAACGGCTTCGAGCTGGAGAGCCACTTCGGATCATTGACGTGCGCGAGCCGGATGAAGTCGCCACAGGAAAAATTCCGGGAGCGGTCAACATTCCGCTCGGCTTGATTGAGTTCCGCATGCATGAATTGGACAAAAATGAAGAATATATTCTTGTCTGCCGTTCCGGCGGACGGAGCGGCCGTGCCGCGGAGTTTCTTGACAGCCGCGGTTACCGCGTCGTCAACATGACAGGCGGCATGCTCGCCTGGGAAGGACCGATCGAATAAACCATCAAGGAGGGAATCTGCCAATGATTAAAGTCGATATGACGGTAGACGCGAAAGGATTGTCCTGCCCGATGCCGATCGTCCGCACGAAAAAAGCCATCAATGAGCTGCAGCCAGGCCAAGTGCTGGAAGTGCAGGCGACGGATAAGGGATCCAAAGCCGATATCAAAGCATGGGCGGAAAGCACAGGGCATCAATATTTAGGAACGATTGAAGAAAATGGGGTTTTGAAACATTATATCCGCAAGTCAGCGGAAAATGAAACACGCAAAGAAACGACATTCCCTCATGTCGTATCGAATGAAGAATTGCAAGAAAAACTTCACGATCCTGATTCGTTTGTCTTGGATGTCCGCGAACCGGCGGAGTATGCGTTTGGCCATATTCCGGGCGCCGTTTCGATTCCGCTTGGGGAGCTCGAGAATCGGATGGCTGAGCTTCCGAAAGACAAAACGATTTACGTCGTGTGCCGCACAGGGACGCGGAGCGATTTGGCTGCGCAAAAGCTGGCCGAAAAAGGATTTGACCGTGTGCGCAACGTCGTTCCCGGCATGTCGCAATGGAACGGGCCGCTTGATTCCGCTCAATCGTAATGAGCGGCCTTTTTTAACAATCAAATATACATTAGGGGGTATGTTAATATGGTGAAAGAAATGACCGTGCAACAAATGACGGAAAAGGTGTTCAACAAAGAATCGTTGTTCATCTTGGACGTCCGCAACGAAAGCGATTTTCGCGATTGGAAAATCGAAGGGAAAAACTTTGACTATTTGAACGTGCCGTATTTTGAATTGATTGATGGGGTTGACTCGATTGTCGACCGTCTTCCGAAAGACAAAGACATCGTCGTCGTGTGCGCGAAGGGCGGATCGGCGGCGTTTGTCGCCGAACAGCTGACGGAAGCCGGGTTTGACAACGTTTATACGCTCGCTGGCGGGATGCAGGCGTGGAGTGAGCATCTCCATCAAGCGAAAGTATACGAAGATGATCAGTTGAAAATTTACCAATTCATCCGCGTCGGCAAAGGATGCCTGTCGTATATGGTCATCTCCGGAAGCGAAGCGCTTGTCGTCGATCCGTTGCGATTTATTGACGTGTACGAACAAGCCGCCCAACAAGAAGGGGTGAAGATCACGCATATCGTGGACTCGCACTTGCATGCCGACCATCTTTCCGGCGGCAAGGCGCTGGCCGAACGAACGGGGGCAACGTACTACTTGATGAAAAGCGAGGGAGCGGTGTTTGATTTCGAGCCGCTAGAGCAGCATGACACGATCGACTTTGCCAACGTTCATTTGGAAGTGTTGGCCGTGAAAACGCCAGGCCATACGCCAGGCAGCGTCTCGTTCTTTGTCAACGGCAAATGGCTGTTCTCGGGTGACACGATTTTTGTCGGCGGTCTCGGGCGGCCGGACCTTGGCGGCAAAGTGGCGGAATGGGCGGAAGACTTGTATCACACCGTATATGAAAAAGTGGCGGCCATGGCGGATGATGTGATCGTCTTGCCGGCTCACTACGCGAACTTGGATGAAGAAATCAACGCGGAGGGGTATGTCGGCGATACGTTAGGCCGCATCCGCGCCCGCAATGAGATGATGCAAAACAAACCAAAAGACGAATTTATCGATCTTGTCATCCAAAGCGCCAATACCGAAACCCCGCCGAACTTTGAAGACATTGTCGCCATCAACCGCGGGCTCAAAACCGTTGATATTGAAACAGAGCGGGAGCTTGAAATCGGCCCAAACCGCTGCGCGCTGCATCATGCCCATGCCTAAAGAAGCGGCACAGATTGGCAGGGGACGGGGGCGTGCCTCGTCCCTTTTGAAAACAAAAGGGAGGGATGGTCGATGGATGTTTCGCTCGCGTTTCTCATTGTCATCTTTTTAATCGGTTTTGTCGGTTCGTTTATTTCTGGGATGGTGGGGATCGGCGGGTCGATTATTAAATATCCGATGCTTCTGTATCTTCCGCCGTTGTTTGGGCTGGCGGCGTTCAGCGCTCATGAAGTGTCGGGAATCAGCGCGGTGCAAGTGTTTTTCGCCACGATCGGCGGCGTGTGGGCGTATCGAAAAAGCGGCTATTTGAACAGATCGCTCATTCTCTATATGGGCGTGAGCATTCTTGTTGGCAGTTTTGTCGGCGGCTATGGCTCGAAGCTGATGAGCGAGGGAACGATTAACGTCGTTTACGGCATCTTGGCGGCATTGGCGGCCATCATGATGTTTGTGCCGAAAAAAGGGATCGATGACATTCCGCTTGACCAAGTGACGTTCAACAAAGGGGTGGCGGCCGCCTTGGCGTTTCTGATCGGCGTCGGGTCCGGCATCGTCGGGGCGGCGGGGGCGTTTTTGCTTGTGCCGGTCATGCTCGTTGTCCTGAAAATCCCGACGCGAATGACGATCGCTACGTCTTTGGCCATTACGTTCATTTCCTCCATTGGCTCTACGTTCGGGAAAATCGCCACCGGCCAAGTCGATTACATCCCGGCGCTCATCATGGTCGTCGCGAGCTTGCTTGCCTCTCCGCTAGGGGCGAAAGCGGGGCAAAAAATGAACACGAAAGTGCTGCAAGTCATCCTTGCCGTGTTGATTTTGGCGACGGCGGTGAAAATTTGGGTGGATATTTTATGATCGAAGCGCTTGAAAGGCGACGGGTCACGGGAAAAGACATGTGAATGCTGGAACTGATCATGTGTCGCCGTCCGTTTTCTGCGTGATGGTGAGCGATCGATTTGAGCATGCTAAACAACGGGAAAACATAACGAAGGGAAGAATGAGCGATGTTCCATTACACGGTTGACGTGTCAACGGGCATGAACGAAACGATCGAGCGTTTGGAAGAAAGCTTGAAACAAGAAGGATTTGGCGTGCTCTGGCAGTTTAGCGTAACCGAGAAGCTGCAAGAAAAGGGGCTTGATTTTTCCACGCCGATGGTCATTTTAGAAGTGTGCAACCCGCAAGAAGCGGCTCGGGTGCTAAACGAAAACCTCTTGGTTGGCTACTTTTTGCCGTGCAAACTCGTCGTCTACCAAGAAAACGGCACAACGAAAATCGGCATGCCGAAACCGACGATGCTCGTTGGCATGATGAACGATCCTGCTTTGAAGGAAATCGCGGCCGACATTGAGAAGCGGCTGGCCGCTTGCCTCGATCGCTGCCGCTGATGGGCAATGAAAAAAGGTGTCCCAAAGTGATGGGGCACCTTTTGGTTGTGCGCACATACACGGAAACGCAGGTTTGCAGAAAGAAAAGCGCTCTTTTCCCTTCTCCGCCGCTTCTTGATCGATGATCCAAAAGGAGAATCACAAGGTGACTGATTGTTGCAAAGCCAATCCTTTCTACAAATTCCCTTGCCCCGCCGCTTTTTTGGTTTTTGCCCGTTTTTTGGCTGAGCGCGGCTGTTTTTCTGTTTCCAGCTCGCGATGCACAATCCGGTCGGGATCCAACCCATTGCCAAGCGTGCCGTAAACATGGCCTTGCTTCGGCTCGATGAGCTCATTGTGCTCGTAGTAGACGCGCGGCGTTTTCCAAAGGGCGGCCAACGCTTTTCCCATCGGCATTTCGTGGTAGCGGTCGGGCCACATTTGTTTGATGTATGTTTTCACGAGCGGATAGTACTTCGAACTCATCGCTGGAAAGAGATGATGTTCGGTATGGTGCGAAAAGTTGAAGTGAAGGATATCCACCCACTTTGGCACCGTGACGGACAAGCTGTTGGCCAACGGATCGTTGACCGGCACTAACGGATTGAGACGGTGGTTTGTTGAGATATAGCTCATGACGATCGTGTTGGCGACGAGCAGCGGAAGCAAAAAGGCGAAAAACCATTTTTCCCAGCCGACAAGCCATAACAGCCCGAGCCATGTCGCCCAAGGCAAGAAAAATTGAAACAGGACAACCGCGCGGTTCTTCCGGCGGAAGTCTTTGAAAAAGTAAAACAGCATCCGGATCGAGTGAACGGTAAACATCACGGACAAGGAGCTAAAAGCGAAAGAAGCGCGAATCGGAAACGGGATGCGGTATACCCAAGAGAGCAGGCGGCTTTTCGCTAATTTCTCCATGCTTGGCCACGCGTCCGGGTCTTTTTCTTCATGCTGGGTATGCACATGGTGGCTGGCGTTATGCCATTTTCTCCACAACTTCGGACCGGTGCAAAGCGGCCAAAAGGCGATCGCTCCGAGAAGATCGCGCAGCCATGGCGTTTTGACGACTGTGCCGTGCAAAATTTCATGTCCTAAAAATCCTAACGCAGCAAAACTGAAACCAAGCACAACAGAGATGAGGAGGTTCCATACCGGGTGAAGATGAAAAAGTGATACAGCGAGGATGCCGGTGATGACGAGCCCTACATAAGCCAGACCTCCAAACAAGCGGGACTTCACAGGTTGAAACGCTTTTTTCGGCAAATGCGGGGCAATTTTCGCCGCGTACCAACCGAACGGGTGAAAATCATTCATTCAGTGATCTCCTTTCAAACTACTCTCCGTTTGACAAGCAGCGGCGAAGCCATTCACACACTCTTGGTCGCAACGAAGACCTTATTTTTTAATGAGGTGATCCCAAAAGCTGTCCTCTATGCCTAAATGATGTGGAGAGGCGAGAAAAGCTCTTGGTCATTATAAAGACTATTATAACATCTTTTGGATCGTTCTGTCTATAGGCTTGATGGAAAAATACCAAATTTGGGCATGATGGCAGTTTTTCCAGAAGGACAGGCTAGGCGCTTGAGCAGGCGGCTGGCTAAAACATCATGATCAATGTACCGATGGTAATGAGCAACACCCCGATCACCACTTTCGCGGACAGCGGTTCGCCGAGAAACATAGCCGCAAACAAAATCGTCAGCACCAAGCTTGATTTGTCAATGGCGGTGACGCGCGAGACATCGCCGATTTGGATCGCTTTGTAGAAACAAAGCCATGACAATCCGGTCGCCGCTCCTGAGAGGCAGAGAAACACCCAGCTTTTCGTTGAGATTGCTTTGACGCCTTGATGAGCCCCTGTCATCCAGACGATCATCCATGCGAGCACAAGCACGACGGCGGTGCGAATGGCGGTCGCTAGATGGGAGTTCACGTTCTCAATGCCGATTTTCGCCAGCACCGATGTCAGCGCCGCAAACACCGCCGCCAGCAAAGCATAAACGATCCACATGCACATCCCTTCGCTTTCATTGAGAATTTTTCTCATCTATTATACTACGAGAAGGGAGAACATTTCACCATTTTTCCATTCGTTTGTTATAATGGAGGACAAGCACCGCTGCTGGCGCCGCTTTTGCGCGAGTTGGGCGTCAATATGAGCACAGGTCCAACCCCTCGTTCTGATGAAGTACGGCAATTGTTCGAACAGTTTGCGATCTAAGAAGCCGACAGCTATTCAGAATAAAAGGAAGAGTTGCAGAACAAGAGCAGATGGAGGCAGGCGCTGGAGTGCGGAGTGAAAAGTGCGGGAATTTCCAGCTTTCCACTAGCCCCCTGCTTCTGTCAGAACGCCGTTTTTCTAGAAGCTCTTTGCATGACAAAGGAAAGAGGGATGAGTTATGTTGATTGCACTCGATATGGATGGCACTCTGTTAAACGGGGAAGGAAAAATCAGCGAGCGCAACCGGGCGGCCATTGCGGCTGCAAAAGCGCAAGGCCACATCGTCGCCGTCGTGACCGGGCGGGCGCGCAAAGACGCGCTCGCCCCGCTTTGTGAGGCAGGCCTCGTCTGTCCGATCGCCAGCTTAAACGGAGCGATCGTGACGCTTGAGGACAGCACGGTCATCAGCGAGGCGCCGCTCGAACGGGCGGCGGTCCGCCCGACGCTGGAGTGGGTGCGCGAACAGTCGGATTTGTATTGCGAGACGTACACGGGCGATGCGGTCTATGTCGGCTTGCACAACCGCGCCCAATGGGAAGCGCTCGCTTCCGAGATGGCCGCTGCGGCCCCGGATGTGAAATGGCTGGTGAACAAGCAGTTCCAGCAAGCGCGGGTGACGTATGTCGACGACATCCGCACGGTGTGGGACGACCCGAAGCGGGTGATCTATAAGCTGCTGATTTTCGCCCTTGACCGCGAGCGGTTGCGTGATGCGGCCTCCCGTTTCGCGGCGCTCCCTGGCGTCACGGTCACCTCCTCACATCCGCACAACATAGAAATGAACCACGAACGGGCGACAAAAGGCGAGGCGCTCAAGCAGCTCGCTGCCCATTACGGCATCGATTTGCGCGATACGGTCGTCTTTGGCGACAGCCATAACGATTTGTCGATGTTTGAGGTGGCGGGCTGCCGCGTCGCCATGGCCAACGCCGCCCCCGAATTGAAAGCGAATTGTGATTTCGTCACCCTCTCCCATGAAGAAGACGGCGTGGCGGCGGGGCTTGAGCGGGTGCTTGCGAAACGGGTGTAGCAGCACCCGTTTTTTATCTTAATTAGGCGAGAAGACTCCCACTTCAACGAAGCGAAGCGGAGTAAGTGGGAGATGAATCGCCTTAACTATATTTTGCTGAAAATAGGATAGATTCAGTAAAATATAGTATAATATAGT